>JASFMT010000006.1:0-25275 GCA_050117455.1 Gammaproteobacteria bacterium
GAAACAGGCCGTGTTTGGCATGGGGTGTTTCTGGGGCGCGGAACGCAAGTTCTGGCAACTCGACGGTGTGTATACCACCGCGGTGGGTTACGCCGCTGGTTATACGCCGAATCCCACTTATCGTGAAGTATGTACCGGCCAGACCGGTCACAACGAAGTGGTGCTGGTGGTCTATGACCCGGTGAAAGTGTCTTACCAGCAATTGTTAAAAGTCTTTTGGGAAGCGCACGATCCGACCCAGGGGATGCGTCAGGGTAATGATGTGGGCACTCAATACCGATCCGGTATCTATGTCTATGACGATGAACAGCGCCAGGCGGCGGAGCAAAGCCTGGAACATTACCAGGCCGCATTGCGCCAGGCCGGCTATCCCGCCATTACTACGGAAATTAAGGCGGCTCCCCAGTTTTATTATGCCGAAGATTATCACCAGCAGTATCTCGCCAAGAATCCTGAGGGTTACTGTGGACTGGGTGGTACCGGCGTCACCTGCGAGTGAAAAATATGACCGTTAATTCAGACGATATTCTGGACTTCTGGTTTTCAGAACGGGTTAAGCCGCTATGGTTTAACTCAACACCGGAGTTTGATGAGGAGATCCGTGAACGTTACCTGTCCGTATATCATGCAGCGTTAAACAACGAGCTGTTGCCGTGGCAAAACACGGCACGAGGCAGTGTCGCGCTGATCATTGTACTGGATCAGTTCCCTTTGAATATGTTTCGCGGAAAAAAACAAAGCTTTGACGGCGAGAGCCTTGCGATCAAAGTCGCCGACAATGCTGTCAATCAGGGCTTTGATGAACAATTGCCCGATGATCACAAGGCATTTTTGTATATGCCGTTTATGCACAGCGAAGACCTGGCCGATCAGGAGCGCAGCGTGCAATTATTTGAAGCCGCGGGTTTGCAGGATAATTTGCGTTTCGCCAGACATCATCGGGACATTGTTCGGCGCTTTGCCCGGTTTCCCCACCGCAATGCCGCGCTGGGTCGCACCAGTACCGACGCGGAAATCGAGTATCTCAATTCCAAAGAAGCTTTTCACGGTTAACACTCACCGCTGTTCGGGCACAGTGTAGCTAGGATTCAGCTTCCACCGTCACTTTGTCTCCTGCGTTAACGATGGCCAATCGGCTGACATCGTCGGGGGTGTCCGCCCAGATATTGGTTCTGGCGGCCAGTCGTATTTCATTACCCCGCGACACAGGGGTTGGTCCAAAACCAATGGCGATGCAATGGCCTTCCACCCAATAGGCGATTTCACCGGCTTGTACAACGTCTTTTGCATCGCCTTCCAATGTCACATCGACCGTTGATGTTATTTCAAAATAAATTTCGTCACCCCAGGTGCGGGCCACGGACGTGATGGGAAGTAAGTCGACAACGGCATTTGCGGTTGGCGTATCCCGTAATTGGGCGATGAAGCTGATGTCACCACAGGTAATCTTGATATTATTCATAACAGGTCAACCAAACGGTCATGCAACGCTATTGCTGGGAATTTACAATAAAGACGATTCGCTTAAGTAAAGAATAGACATAGTAACGCCCGTTGAACAACGGTGCGTTACTGGTCGACAAAGGAATTTTATATATTATTGGCGTGATTCACTGGCTGGGTGTGTATTAATGAATCACCTCAGGCAATTGCCGATCATGCCACGTACTCTTCACCATCTTCGGTCGGTGTGGTGTGGCAGTGTGGGCATTTCACATAGAGTTTGGCGCTGGTAGGTTCGACGGCATCACCGAAATAAAAACTCTCGGAACAGTAAGGGCAGGTAACCAGGGTATCCATGGCTGCCTGCAGATTGTCGTCGTTGATATCAACATCCAGATTGTATGTAACTTGTACATTCCAGACACGTACTGTATCCAGACACTCAACGAAATTTTTTGGTTGTTTGATGGGTTTGGGCGTCTTTGGTTTTCCTGAAAACAGTTTTGCTAAAACACTCATGGTACTCTCCTCAAAGCCCCGCTAAATATATCGATCTCGGTTTAATGTGTTTAACTAGCGGAAACGTTGATCGGCCTGAACGCACTGGCAACATACGTCTTGAAAGCTGTATGATGCTTTTCGTAAACCTCACCGACACAACCGACAATACGTGGTGATGCGGCAACGACAGTTTTTGTTCAGGTTGGGAACAATTGTCAGTGTTCCGCTATGGTCCTTGATGTTGGTTGCCGGCGACGCGAATGATGGTAATATTTGTTACTCATGTGATTACCATCAGGTGAGCTTCGAGTTGCTCGTAGCGTAAGCAGTTCACCCCAGATATTGATAATTTGTAGGAATGAGCTGACAACCAAATTGTGTGTAGTTATAGCATATTTTAAAAAAAATGCCCGTATTTTTTTGGCAGAAAATGTAAATATTTCAAGATCTTAAGCAATATAAACACGTAAGTATTTTCTTAGTAACCACGTAAATTGTAAACATAACTTATTGACGTAGCATGAATAAAATGT
The DNA here is from genome assembly GCA_050117455.1 of Gammaproteobacteria bacterium. Classification (GTDB taxonomy): domain Bacteria; phylum Pseudomonadota; class Gammaproteobacteria; order SZUA-152; family SZUA-152; genus JAKEGK01. The sequence goes on from JASFMT010000006.1 coordinate 2,478, forward strand.
GCGGCCTAACGAAAGACGATGTAATATTGCTACGGATGCCGTAAAACTGAAGAAAATTTAACCAAAATAATAAATTGCTGACAGTACACAGTTATTGAAAGGCGCTTATCGAGAGTTGGGCGGGTCGGGTGATGGTAATAGTATCGGGTTAAAACAACATAAGGAGAACGTTGTGAAGAGAGTGGCGATCGGGTCTTTGGTATTTGCTGCATGGCTGATTTTTGGAATGACAGCCAATGCGGAAATCGTGGGTGAAGAAGTCATTTACAGTAGTGAAGGTACGACGATGAAAGGTTATATCGCGTACGACGACGAGATTAAAGGAGAACGACCAGGAGTGCTGGTTGTGCATGAATGGTGGGGGCATAATGATTACGCGCGTATGCGCGCACGGATGTTGGCCGAGCTTGGTTATACCGCATTAGCCGTTGATATGTACGGTGACGGTAAAACCGCATCGCACCCTAAAGAAGCAGGCGCTTTTGCCGGGGAAGTTCGCAGTAATATGAAGGAGGCGACAGAACGCTTCAAAGCCGCAAAAGAATTACTTGAGGATCACGAAACAACTGACCCGGAAAAAATTGCGGCGATTGGCTATTGCTTTGGCGGTGGCGTTGTACTGGAAATGGCACGCAGGGGGCTGGATCTTGATGCCGTGGTCAGTTTTCACGGCAGTCTGGCAACACAAAATCCGGCACAGGAAGGTGATGTCAAGGCCAGAGTGTTTGTGGCACATGGCGAAGACGATCCATTTGTAAAACCCAATCATGTGACCGAATTGAAACAGGAAATGAAAAACGCAAAAGCTGACTTTACGTTTAAAGCTTATCCAAATGCCAAGCATTCGTTTACCAATCCGGAAGCAGATAAGTTTGGTAAAAAGTTTGATTTGCCCCTTGAATATAATGAAGCTGCGGACAAACAGTCCTGGAGTGACATGAAAAAATTTCTAAAAGAAACATTTGAAGGGAGTTAATCGCTATATTCCCAACACGTAGCCCCTGGCTGTTGCGGGATGTTTTCGAGATCCGTAACAGCCGAAGCGCTATAAACGGCTTTTTGAGGACGATTTTTTGCGTGGTGGATGTAGTGCTATTTTATTGAAAATAAAAGGAAAATACTCCAGGTTAAACATAACTGCCTGAAATGCCGATAAATAATATAGTATTATCATTATTGATCTGAAACCTTTTAGATTCGTGATAGCTCTAAATTACAGGCAGACCCGTGTTGATTTTTGTGGTTCGTTTTAATATGGCAAGGCATAGCGGTTCAGCGTAACGGAAGAGTTATAATTAGTTCAATTAACCAATTTTTACAGGTGACACAAAAGTATCATAGAGTAGCAGAATAATAACGTGTAAATAACGACTAGATAAAGGTACGTGGTTATGGAGTCTATACCTCTTATTCTTAAGCTGGATATTACAGGTAATCCAACCAGTTGGATTAACTACGAAGAAGCCATCAGACTTTATGCAAATGATCGGGTGATTACCAGCCTGGGTACCGAATCATTTCTGTTTCGCGGCGGTATTAACGCGCTCACTCAAACACGCTCTGTTATTGAAGTCGGTTCCATTCTTTTAACCCGCGGTCGCTCCAAAGTTTATCAAGCCGGTGACGAATTTATTCCCCACCTGACCAACCGCGCATTGTTTCGGCGCGACGGCCATCTTTGCATGTATTGCGGGGACCAGTTTCGACACGCGGAACTTACTCGTGATCACATTGTTCCCATGAGTCGTGGCGGCAGCGATAGCTGGGAAAATGTTGTTACCGCCTGTTTCCGCTGTAATAACCAGAAAGGTAACCGGACGCCGGAAGAGTGGGGTGGTCGCAAATTACTGGCGATTCCCTACGTACCCAACAAAGCTGAATATTTATTCCTGCAAAACCGGCGTATTATTGCGGATCAGCAGGAATTTTTAATGGCACGTTTTCGAAAGGGCAGCGCTCTGGCTAATCGCCTGAATTGACGGCGAACTGATTTGTTGCCTTAAAAACCTGCTCTCCCATCGCAATTAAATATTGGTATCAATATTTAATCCACGACGCCATGTTCTTTGGCGTATTGAATAACCGCGTCCTGAAATTGTTTTACCGTTTGTTCTTCCTCTAAATGCGTTTCTTCAGTAACAGGTAAGCCCGGGAAAAGGCATCTTATGCGGCTGCAGAAGATACCATCTGTGTCACCGAGATGGCTGCCTTTTTCATTAAAAAAGGGTGTGCTTTGCAACCCGCAGGAGGGTGATCGGGACTTAAAGACGTATCCGCAGATCTGTGGTTGGGAATCCCGGATGTGATTCGCATAGTCAATGAGTTCCTCGGTTACGTCGAGGTCCGGGGTGGCGCTTCCCTTAACCCGGTACCGGTTTTCCACCTGGATAATATTGATGGGCGCGCGTGGTATGCCTAGACCGATGGCGTACTCGGGACAAATGGCAATACAGTTAAAGGCTTCACACAGTGCCAGTACCTGATTATTTAGCTTGTTCCGGCCGTCGTAGCGCACATTGTGTCCCAGCAGGCAACTGCTGACACCGACGGGGATCGACCTGGTATTGGTAGTAACCATTGCATACAGTCCCTTATCTGTGAATTAATTTACCATGGCAATATTAAAAAAGCCCGCGGATAGCGGGCTTTTTTGGGGTACGAAGAAAATATTTTTGCTGGTAAATCTAATGCGCAAATTACTATCAATGAACAGGTGCCGCGGCCCCTTCCTTGGCCAATAGATCCTGTTTTTTCTTGCCGATATTCTCGACACGAAAATTGGGCAATTGATACATCCAGTTGTTCCAACGATCATTGTAGGATTTGGCTTCGTCCTGGACTTCCTCGGGAGATTTAAAAGCAGGGTTATCAGCGGGATTACCGCTATCGCCGCCACCATGTGCTGCATCTGCGGGTTTTGCAGCGTCATCGGTATCAGTCTCGGTTGATTGTTGCGCCAGTTTTTCCTGCCATTGGTTGGCAAATGCTTGGTCAAACGTTGCACTGACGGTTGCCAGGTACTTGTCGCCGGCTTTGTGCGGTTCAAAAGTGATTTCCAGTCCGTCAAAGGTTTTCAATACCGCGGTATAAATGGGTTGCTCTTCGGCTTTGGCGTTGCCGGCATTGACCACGTCGTCAAAGGTCATTTTGGTAAACGTGGTAGCAATGTTATTGACCTCATAAGGGGCTGTGACCCGTTCACCGGGCTGGAGGCTCTCCAAAGTAAAGTCACGGACATCAGGGCTGTTACGGTGAATATAAACCAGTTCGCCGTTCTGGTGATTCACTTTTACTTGCTGGATGCGATCACGCTTGATTTCCATGACGTCGATATCCAGCCAGTTTTTAGGTTTCCATTGATCGGGCAATGCGGCCTCTGCCAGCCAGCTTTGGGGATTGCCCGATTTGCGGATATAGTAACTCTTCTGGTTGTCATTGCCTTTGGCGGGCTTACTGTCGCCAATGATGATGTCTGCCAGCTTTTTGTCAGTTCCGGCGGTTAATACCACGTGGGTCGATTTGGCGCCGTCTTTTTCGACATCCTGTAAGCCCAGTGGGCCGTAATTTTCAGGTTTACTGGTTTTGGGTTCGACCAGTTTCATGTTCGCGATTCCAAGAACCAGTTGACGGACCTGTTCAACGGCGGCGGGATAGTTATCATTTTCCTTAACCGTCCATATGTCACCGTCACGGGTCAGCGTCAACGTGCCGTCATTGCGCGTAATCTTTATATAGGTAACGTCATTGACGCGCGGTAACAGTTCAGGAAAAACATGGTCCCCGGACCCTTCAATGTGAATGTTAGTAGGGCTGCTGAATAACGCCGCGATAATAAAAATCACGGCCACGCTTGCCAGAATCAGTAGATGTTTGTTTTTGTTCTGCATGTAGTTCTCTCCACTATGAAGCTGCTGGGGTACGTGTGGAAGTGTCGCGCTTGCGGAGTTTCATTACGCCGACAATCGCACCACCTATGGCGATCAATAACGGTATCAAACCAATATTGATAAACTTCAGCCATCCCTCGAGACTTTCAATATCTTTCTGCAGTTGATGGCGGACTTTACGCAGTTCCTTGCGAATTTGTACCCGTTCGTCACGAAATTTTTCCAGCTCCATTTTTTGCTCATTACTGAGAATCAACGCCTGATCTTCGGATTTGCCCTGTTGCATTTCAATGAGTTTGCGCTCGGTTTGACGCAAGCGGTTCATCAGCTGTTGTTCTTTTTCACGGTATTTGAGTTCCGCTTCCTGGCGGATCTCGGAGACCTTGGTGAACGGACGTGAAAACAGTCCCCGGTTGCGCACGCTGATGAGATCGTTGCTGCCGGTCAGGTTGTCGATGGCGTTAATGACGAAACTGCCATTGGCGGCGATGGGCACCGAAATCTGGGAACCAAACATATTTTGCATGCGGACCCAGAAACGATCCTCCAGTATATCCGTATCCGCAACCACAATGACATTGATATCGTCTTTGGATTCGGTCAAATGTTCGCTGAACTCCATGGACTTGTTATCGCCGCCATTGGCATCATCGCTGCCACCAGCCGGTTTGCCATCTGGAAATGCGGATTTGGCTTTGCCCGTGATACGCGCGGCAAGAATGGCCCTGTTGCCGGAAGGTTTATAGTTGCGTAACAGGTTACGCGGATCGCCCATCAGGCTGAGCTGCGATTTATCGAACTGCGCGGCGTTGTCGGTGGTTTCAATCAACGGCGTTATGGTAATGCCTTCGGTTTCGGTAACAGTAATTTTACCCGGTGTCGCCACATTGATCGTGCCCAGGTCGGAGGTAATGATGTCCTCATTATTAAGGTTTTGTCCGGAAATTTTCATCCATACCGGGTAGTCGATCGCGCTCTGTCGTGATCCACCAAATGCCACTTTTTGAGCCAGTTGAATATCCCCCACGACCTTATCTTCCGTGGTTTGCACGCCCCAGGGTTTCAGGAGTTTGTTGAGATTGGACGCGCCAAAGTTGCGCCCCGGCATTCCCGCTTGCTGATTACTGATTTCATCTGATTCCGCGTTCGGATCCACAAATGCCAGTAACCGGCCTCCGTTCAGAACAAACTGGTCAATGGCATAAAGCGTGGCATCACCGATGCCCTTGGGATGCACCAGCATTAAAACGTCGATATCGTCCGGAACCTTTTCGATATCATGATCCAGTGAGCGGACTTCGAAGAATTCGCGCATCTGTGCGACGATCGCCCAGGTTTCGGTGGGGCGGGGCATACTGCTCATTCCGGGCATGTGCGGTGCCGGTGATCCATCGATACTGATGGTACTGATCAAGCCGACCACTTTCTTGCGCGGATTGGCCACCTGCTGAATGGCTTTGGTGATATCGTACTCCACAAATTCCTGCCGCTCCGGCGAGAAAAAGGGTATTAACGCTTCTTCGTCGGTGGCACCCGTGGCCACCATACCAAAATAAAACGTGGCTTCCTCATTTTGCAGGGGTACTCCTTTCAAACCATAGCCGACCGCTTCGTCTTCTTCTTCGGAAAACGGCTCCGGATCAATGATAGAAAGATTAATTTTACCGCCGGCGGTACGCTGGTATTGTTGCAACAATTCGTTAACCCGGTTGGCATAACTGGTGATACCGGGCAGGCGGGTGGCAAGTTCCTGCGACAAATACAACCGGACCGTTACCGGTTCATCGAGTTTTTCAAGAATATTGCGGGTACCCTGTGACAGGGTGTAAATGTTGTTTTCAGTGAGGTCCACCCTGGCCGAGGTAAATGCCGTGTTACTGAATATGTTAATTGCCAGCAGCAATATTGCCGCTATTAGAATACTGATGAAGGTATACGTTTTTATAGTCATTGTTACTCCCTGTTAATCGGCCTTCTTGTATTCGATGAGCATCGCGTTGGCAAACAGCCAGAAGGCGATGAGCGAGAGAAAATATACGATGTCCCGTAAATCGATGACGCCTTTACTGATGGCATCAAAGTGAGTGAGAAAACTGAACGAGCTGATAACCGTGACGATAAACTCCGGTGCCCAGATACTGAAAAAATCCAGCACCAGGGGAAAGCCGCTTAATACGAACAGCAGGCAGATGACGGCGCTGACAACAAATGCGATGACCTGGTTGCGGGTTATGGCTGATATGCACGAGCCGATGGATAAAAACGCACCGGCCATTAACAGGCTGCCAATGTAGCCGGCGAGGATAATTCCGTTGTCAGGGTCGCCAAGATAATTAACCGTAATCCAGATGGGAAAGGTCAGGCTCAACGCGATTGCCGTAAACACCCAGGCTGCAAAGAATTTACCCAGAACCGCCTGCGGCATGGTAATGGGCATGGTGAGCAGTAGCTCGACGGTGCCGCTTTTACGTTCTTCGGCCCACAACCGCATGGCCAGGGCAGGGATCAGGAACAGGTACAACCAGGGATGGAAACTGAAAAAGGGGATCAGGTCGGCCTGGCCACGGCTAAAAAAATTGCCAATATAAAAAGCAAAAATGCCGCTAAGGAACACAAAAATAATCATAAAAATGTATGCGATCGGCGTCGTAAAGTACCCCGCCAGCTCGCGTTTAAAAATAATCCAGATATTTGCCATTGTTCCGACTCCTTATGATGATGCTTGTTGTGTTGTTATGGAGCGAAACACATCATCCAGTTGGCCCTTGACGATGTGCAGGTTTTCAACGTCCCAGTTTTTATCTCGCGCCAGGTGGCTGACCTGGGTGATAGGCGCCTCGGTGCCGGTGGGATAAACTCGGAAACTGGCACTGCCACCGTCATCCAGAATTTTTTCCACGGATTTTACGCCGCTTAGTTGTTCCAGTTCCCGGTTGATGGCATCGGCGGATCCTCCATGAACGGTAATTTCCACGGTATTATGCTGGGGCGAACGGGCTTCCAGGCTCGCTGGTGTGCCGTCGGCCAGCAACTTGCCGTTGGAAATTATAATGGCCCGCGTACATACAGCATGAACTTCTTCGAGGATGTGGGTGGAAAGAATAATGGCCTTTTCCGCCGCCATGTTTTTAATGAGGGTTCGTACTTCGTATTTCTGGTTGGGGTCAAGGCCGTCGGTGGGTTCGTCGAGTATCAATACTTGCGGATCATGGAGGATTGCCTGCGCTAATCCCACCCGCCGTTTGAAACCTTTGGAAAGCGTTTCAATGGGTTTGTTGATGACAGGTTCGAGATTGACCTGATCGATAATCTCTTCGATGCGTTGATCTTTTGCTTTGCCTTTGAGACCGCGGATCTCCGCGATAAATTGCAGAAAACTGAGCGGGTTCATGTCGCTGTACAGCGGCGCGCCTTCGGGAAGATAGCCTATGCGGGCTTTGGCGGCTACGGGATCCTCGGTAATGTCGTTACCATTGATTTTGATAACGCCGTGGTCCGGCGCTAGAAAACCCGTGATCATTTTCATGGTGGTGGATTTGCCGGCGCCGTTGGGGCCCAGAAAACCCAGTACCTCACCTTTATCGACGGTGAACGATATATCATCCACAGCGGTAAAGGTGCCGAACATTTTCTTTAATTGTGAAACTTCAACCATCGCTGTCATTGTAGTTATCCCATTATTTTTTGACTTAAAGCTTAAATAATATTGCGCTTAAGCGTTCTGCGGTTGCGTTATAACATGCCACTACTCCAGCGCTCAGCGCTAGCGCTTATGCGCGGATCAAAATAACCCACTCAAAATGCTCTCTGTGACATTGGAAGGCCGGGAATGTTCCGGGCCGCTTGATTGTTCCGACTGCCGCAATGTCAATAATCTACCAGAACGGAAAATCTGGTGCCGACGGCAAGGGTGCCAGTATACATACCATCGTTCCAATACAACACATCACTGGGCTGGTGCTGTGGGATGTGCGCAAGGCAGCTAACGCCAGCGGAGCAGTGCACTCGGTTCCAAGCCGGAAAAATACTAGAGAATGGCAAAAACGCTGTCAAGATAAGGCCGCTGTAACATCTGACTTTAAACAGCCACAGGCTGCCGAAGGGGCGTAATTGACGCCTTCGCTGAAAATCGGATTTAACCAATCTATATGTCGAAATGGCGAGCCAACGAACTGATTAATAATTGACCATATCTTGAAAATATACCAGCAAACACGGCCATTTAACAAACTTAAAGTAGTTTCTAGTTCCGTTGCCAGCAATTGAGAAATTACTTTAACTACAAGTAGCTTTTAGTAGATCTGCAGGGATTCCCGAGTTGATATGCGAGTTCAGGGTTTAACCGGTCCAAGTTAATGTAACCACTTAACTAAAAACACCGCGCAGCGGCGCGCAACAGACGAGTTGCTAGCGAAACCTCGCACATACGGCCTGGGGTAACATTTGCAGTAACAATGATTCGCATCGGTAATGTTTAGTGATGGGAGATAATCTTTAGTTAAGTCATAAATCAATACGCCAAATATCTATGTCATAGAGTAACAAAACAATAGCAGTTTAATAACGCTTCCGTTATTATTCACTGCAATCTGTAAATAAGCTTGCAGAGTTATAAATATTTGCTATTTTGATACCAACGACGTGCGTTTCTTTTATTGTATCACCCGTTTGTTATAATAGCGTTGTGCTGTCGTGTTGGTGTTGCATTCGTGGTGGAGGTGGTGAAGTTACCCTGGGCTAGACATCATGACTCGGGCATAGCCGAAGACGGGCATCGCCAAAGAAAGTAAGTCATAGCAAAAATAAGTGGGTAAGTGGCCCTGGACAGGTGCCAGGGGCAGGAAACAAACGGCACGTTTATTAATGACCGGCGGTATAACAAAGTGAATCATGGATACGGTTAGCACCGGTAAATCCGAGACAAAAGATTTATTTGACCACTCAACGAATGGTTCTGCGATTGAAATTAAAGGATCAGTCTTTACCCTCCCTGTCTTAAAAATCTGTACCACCGATATCGAACAGATCGACAAGGCTTTAAAAAGCCATCTCGCCCAGTCTCTGAGCTTTTTCAAGAATGCACCCATTGTTATCGACCTGGAGCGCACCAAGCAACTGCAACCGGCGATGGATTTTCCGGCGTTGACGCAATTGTTGCGTTCTCAGCAACTAGTTCCGGTTGCCGTGCAAAAAGGCAGTCTGGAGCAACATCTGGAAGCGGAGAAAGCCGGGTTGGCCATACTGACGGGCCAGGCATCAACGAAAACGAAAAACAGCCAGGACAGTGTCGAAGCCGTGGAGGATGCAGTCATTGAAAGCGTCCCGGAACGAGTGCAATCATCGGCACCTGCGCCTGAAAGCGCGGGGGGATCTACTGAATCACCAGCCATGGCCACAACCAAAATGGTAAGCCAGCCCATTCGCTCGGGACAACGGATTTATGCGCGCGATGGTGATCTTATCGTTATGGCGGCCGTCAATGCCGGTGCGGAAGTGATGGCTGACGGTAACATACATATTTACGCGCCGTTGCGGGGCCGGGCATTGGCAGGTGTCAAAGGTAACGAGAATGCCCGGATCTTCTGTCACAGTATGGAAGCGGAGTTAATTGCGATCGCCGGCACGTACCGAGTATTCGAAGACCAGGTGCCAAAGGAAATTTATCAACAATCCGTGCAGATATGCCTGCGGGGAGAACAGTTGGATATCATGTCAATACAATAAATTGGCTATCAGTGTATTGGCAGGTAACAACCTTATTATTGTGAAAGTGGGAGATAAATATGGCCAAAATAATCGTTGTCACCTCGGGTAAAGGTGGTGTTGGTAAAACCACGACCAGCGCCAGTTTTGCAACGGGACTGGCAAAACGTGGATACAAGACCGTGGTCATCGATTTTGATGTGGGACTGCGGAACCTTGATCTTATTATGGGCTGTGAAAGACGGGTGGTTTACGATTTCGTCAATGTTATACATGGCGAAGCCTCGCTGGTACAGGCGCTGATCAAGGACAAGCGGGTCGATACCCTGAATATTCTACCGGCATCCCAGACTCGCGATAAAGAGGCATTGAAACAGGACGGTGTTGAAAGAGTTTTAAATGAACTGCGGGAAACTCATGATTACATCGTATGTGATTCACCGGCGGGTATCGAAACCGGTGCGATCATGGCGCTGTACTACGCGGACGAAGCCATAGTGGTCACCAATCCTGAAGTTTCATCGGTGCGCGATTCGGATCGCATCCTGGGTATCCTGCAAGCCAAATCAAAGCGCGCCCTTGAAGGCCAGGATCCGGTGAAGGAGCACCTGCTAATCACTCGTTACGACCGCAATCGCGTGGATCAGGGCGAAATGCTGGGGCTTGATGATATTCAGGACCTGTTGGGCATATCACTGCTGGGCGTCATCCCTGAATCACAATCGGTATTACAGGCATCCAATTCCGGTATACCGGTGATCCTCGACGATAACAGCGTCAGCGGACAGGCGTATCAGGATATGGTGGGGCGTTTTATTGGTGAAGAGCGGCCATTGCGGTTTATTGATGCGGAAAAGAAAGGCTTCTTGAAACGTTTATTTGGAACTTAACATTATGACGATATTAAATTACTTGCTGGGCAAGCGAAAAAAATCCGCCACCGTCGCCAAGGAACGATTGCAGATCATTCTGGCGCGGGAGCATTCCGACCGGAATGCGCCGGATTATTTTCCCGAACTCAAGAAAGATATCCTGGAAGTGGTGGCCAAATACATCACCGTTGATCTGGATCATATCCAGGTCCATCTGGACAAGGATGGCGATACGGATATTCTGGAGTTAAATATCATCTTGCCGGACAAGAACACGGAACAACAAAAAGTCGCGGTACATAACTAGGCGCTGTTCGCGCGTAACCGCAGGTATTTGTGTTGCCGTTTGATTTTTACTACTGTCGTATTGTTTTAAGACTTTTTATATTTAACGCTGTAATACAAGATCGGAATAATAAACAGCGTCAGCAGTGTTGATACCAGTACACCGAAGATCAACGAAATAGCCAGTCCATTAAAGATTGGATCATCGAGAATAAAAAACGCGCCCAACATCGCCGCCAGACCGGTAAGTATTATGGGTTTGGCGCGAACCGCACCGGAGCGTATCACGGCCTCCTGTAAATCAGCGCCATCTTTCAATTGGCTATTGACAAAATCCACCAGTAAAATCGAGTTACGTACGATGATACCCGCCAGGGCAATCATGCCAATCATCGAGGTGGCAGTAAATTGCGACTGCAATAGCGCGTGGCCCGGCATCACGCCGATGATCGTCAGCGGTATCGGCACCATGATGATTACCGGCACGATGTAGGAACGAAACTGTGCGACAACCAGCAGATAAATCAGAATAATACCCACGGCATAGGCAATGCCCATGTCGCGGAATGTTTCATAGGTAATTTGCCATTCGCCATCCCATTTGACACTGTAGCGGTATGGGTCCGCCGGCTGGTTTATGAAGTTTTGTTCCAGTAGGTAATGATCGTTAAATTTCCGGTCATTCAATGTCGCGAAAATATCAAACATACCGTATAACGGGCTGTCGAGATCGCCGGTCATGTCGCCGGTGACGAAAGTGAACGGCAACAGGTCTTTGTGGTAAATAGCGTATTCGCGTTGCGAGTTTTTGATGGTGACGAAATCCGCCAGTGGCAACGTGCGGCCGTCACGGTTGCGAACGCGCAGGTTTAGTAACTCTTTTACATCCGCCTTGCTGGCGTTGGAGACTTCGATGCGGATTGGGGTGGGGTATTTCACCTTGTTGCCGTGCATATAGCTAACGTCGCGGCCGTTGACCGCCATGGACAGGACATCGACGATACTTTGCTGGCTGATGCCTGATAGCGCTGCTTTGCTGGTATCGATATCAATAATCAGCTTGTCGGCGTGAGTTTCCACGCTGTCGTCAACATCGCTGATATCCGGCGTGTTTTCAAACACGCTACGCACTTCATTGGCAATGCGTCGCTGGCCTTCGTAATCCAGTCCGTAGATTTCCGCGACAATGGGGGCCAGTACCGGCGGCCCCGGGGGTACTTCGACAATTTTGACATCACCATTGTATTGACTGACGATCTCGCGAATGGGTTCGCGTATTGACAAGGCAATGGCGTGGCTTTTACGCTCGCGAGCATCCTTTTCCACCAGATTGACCTGAATATCACCGGCGTTGGCGCTGGAGCGTAAATAATACTGGCGCACCAGGCCGTTAAAGTTAACGGGCGATGCGGTCCCCGCGTAAACCTGGTAGTCCGACACTTCCGGGACCTTTTGCAGGTAAGCGCCGATCTCCGTCAATACCCGGTTAGTTTGTTCAACCGATGTGCCTTCCGGCATATCCAGCACCACCTGGAATTCGGATTTGTTATCAAACGGGAGCATTTTTAACACCACGAATTGAAATACCGGGAGCAACACGGAGCCGAGTATCAACAGCATAACCACTGCGAACAGTAACCAGCGTTTTTTGCGCCCTTTATCCGCCTGTAGAAACGGCGACATGAATTTTTCAGATATCCGCTGGAGCTTTTGATCCAGGGCCGATTCGTCGTGAGAGGCGGGGTGGCTTGCCGGTAGCAGCTTAGCCGCCATCCAGGGGCTGACAATGAAAGCAACCGCCAGGGAAATCAGCATGCCCATGCTGGCGTTGATGGGAATGGGGCTCATATAGGGGCCCATCAAACCGGTAACAAAGGCCATCGGCAACAATGCCGCGATAACGGTAAATGTTGCCAGTATGGTGGGTCCGCCCACTTCATCAACGGCCTGTGGAATAGCCTCTAACAGGGATTTGTCGCCCTGTTGCATATGCCGGTGAATGTTTTCCACCACCACGATGGCGTCGTCCACCAGAATACCGATGGAGAAAATCAGCGCAAACAATGACACCCGGTTAATGGTAAAACCGTAGGCCCAGGACGCAAATAAAGTGATAGTTAAGGTAATAACCACTGCTGCGCCAACAATGGCTGCTTCTCGTTTGCCCAAAGTAAAAAACACCAGTAGCACGACGGACGCGGTGGCGAATATCAGTTTGCTGATCAGCTTTTGCGCCTTGTCGCTGGCGGTTTTACCGTAGTTCCGGGTAACAGTGACGTTGACACCGTCCGGAATGAACGTGCCTTTAAGTTGATCCAGTCGTTGAATAATGCTGTCAGCGATATCCACGGCGTTCTCACCGGCCTTCTTGGCGATGGCAATGGTCACGGCGGGACGGGTGCTGGTCGGCAATGACGGTTGTTTTGCGCCTTCGCCAAGCCCCATTGCTACGTATTGCTCCGGTTGATCGGGACCCAGGGATACTTGCGCAACATCACGTAAATAAACCGGCGAATCGTTATGTACCGCAACCACCAACTGGGCGATATCCTCCGGATTGTCAAAGAACGTCCCGACCTGTAATACCAGCTCCTGGTTGTCATCCACCAATGCATTGTGGTTGTTGGATTGGTTGGCAGCCTGAATGGCAGTCCGTAAATCCGACAGGCTTAAGCCATAACCCGCTAATCGGGTAATGTCGGGCACCACGTGCACCACGCGGTCCACGGAGCCAATGGAATAAATATCACGGGTACCTTTGATACGCTTGAGTTCCACCTCCAGGGTGTGAGCGACCTTCTGCAGGTCGTAGCGGGTCATCGAGTCGTTGTTACTCCATAATGTCAGGGCGACAATGGGAACATCGTCGATGCCCATGGGTTTAATGAGAGGTTGGGCGATGCCGAGGTTTGGCGGTAGCCAGTCCTGATTTGAAAAAATCGCATTGTACAAGCGCACAATGGAGCGGCTGCGATCTTCGCCGACTTTAAACTGCACTGTGAGGATGGACATGCCCGGCTGTGAAACGGAGTAAACATGTTTGATGCCATCGATTTCTGACAACACCTGCTCCGCCGGCGTTGAAACCAGTTGCTCGACTTCTTTAGAGGATGCTCCGGGAAAGGCGACAAAGACATTGGCGAAGGTGACGTTGATCTGCGGTTCTTCTTCCTTTGGGGTAACCATGACCGCGAACACGCCCAGCAACAGACCCACTAATGCCAGCAACGGGGTGATTTCAGAGGTGAGGAAACGCTCAGCGATTTTGCCGGATATGCCTAGATTTTTATTCATTGTAGGGTTCGTTCGCTATGGTGATTGTTCGCTGGCTGGCTTCCTGGCCTGTTCCTTGAGATAAATGCCCGCCTGTATGGGATCCAGCGCGACGATTTCTCCCGGTTCCAGCCCGGCCAGAATGTCGGTGGTGCCGTCGGGAAAGTGTTTGCCCAGCCGGATTTGGCGTAACGACACGTGGTTTTTGTCGTCCACCACGTATACGGCCTGTAATTCGCTGCGATGGACAATAGCACCCGATGGGATGCGCATGCGTTTTTGTTCACCGGTAGTAAACTGGACTTTCACCAGGTGACCGGGATAGATGCCTTCAGGAACCTGGGGAAGCTTGACGCGGACTCTGTAGGTGTGAGTTTGTGGATCGGCTTCCGGATAAACCGTAATAAGGCTAGAGCGCACCACGGTTGTTTCATCATTGGGAATAATTACCTGGGCTTCCGTGGCTGCACGCACCTGCTTTACACTGCTTTGTGGCACCTGACATACCGCACGCAATTCGCTTAACGAAATCCCTGTTAACAACGGATCGCCGACCTTGGCCATCTCTCCCAGTTCCACATGGCGTTCTGCAACAACACCGGAATAGGGTGCTTTGACGGTGCTATATTTGAGCTGTTCCAGAACTTCTTCGACGTTGGCCCTGGCCTTTGACAGCCGTTGATCCGCGGCCTTGAGTTCCGCTTCGGCTTTGTCGAACGCCGATTTCGATACCAGTTTGCGCTGGTAGACTTCCTTGATGCGATTGAACTCCGCCAGTGCCACATTGTATTGCGCCTCTGCTTCGCTGACAGCGGCTTCCAGTCCGGACAGCCGGGCGCGGGTGGCGGCGGCGGTAATTCTTACCAACACACTGCCTTCTTTCACAACATCGTCGACATCAAAATTGATCTGACTGATACGTCCGCTGGTTTCTGATGACACAGTTGAGCGCCGGATAGCTTCGACCGTCGCGTCGAAGGTCTGATATTCAGGATATTGTTGGTATTGCGCCGTGACCGTTTTGAAAGGCAATTCTTCGGCTGCTGTAATGCCGACAGAACCGCTAAATACCACACTTGATAATGTAACGACGATATATCGCCTGGCGTTCTGTATCATGGCTCGGCCTCATGGTTTGGGATCCGACACCCTCGAGTGTCAACCTCGGTAGCCCCGTGTTTTGATTATTCCGGTTGCTGGCTTGTCGATAACCAGCGTGGTTGCGGTTTTCTTCCTGAAGTGAAGGTTTAACCGTAGAACCGGGATGATACTAGAATATATTAGTAGATTCTAATACATATTTTGGCGATTCCCAATGCTAACGTGCCGATAACTGATTAAAATCAATACAATTTTTGGTGCCTCGGGGTGCGAAAGTGGACTGCCTACGGATTTTTAACGGGATTGGCCTTGGCTTGCAACGAGGATCTTGCCAGGCGCAGCTTTCCAGGCTCGTTGACAAGATCTGCGGGTAGCGAAATGACGACAGGCTGCGGCGTGTTACTTTTGGGATTTGACTTCGGTGAGCTTACAGGATACTTCGTAATGTTGATCACCTTTTTTATTACATCGTGTCACAATGCCTTTACAGGTGATTTCAGGAACCAGCCGGTTTGTGCCCGGTTTGGTCATAACGGAAACATTAACATCTTCCACCAGTTGTTCCTTGGTTTTCAGAAGCAAACCGGTGGCGGACATGTTGCACAAAATAGCAACCTGCCATTTTTTTGAACTACCCACACTGTATAAAACAGGACATTCTGTCTCGATGCGCGGGAAAACTCGTTTATCTTTATTGGCTCTTTCCATTCCCGTTATCCATTACCAGCCACATTTAACCAGCCGCTAGATATCGGCAGGCTGACGCACACCCGTGTTAAACAAGCTATTTGATTATATTATCGGCTCACTGCCACGGTTAGTTAAACGACCATCATTTAACGCCATGAATTATCACGATTGGCAGTCGTTATTATGCACAGCCGGTAAGATTACCTTACCGGCCATCATTATTATAGTGGATATACTATAAGGATTCGTAAATTCGGGTATTAATTTAGCTCGGCCCGGCGCCGGACGGTTGATTCAGAGGCTCTGGCAGCGACCTTTTGGCCTTTTTGCTCCGATTTCGCTGAGCCACCATTTGAATCATTGGCGTCCGTTCTTTCCGTGATTTGAGGGAAGGTAATAATGGTACCCGGCCGTACCCGGTCCATATCCAGGTCCGGATTGTACTGGCGCAACAACCAGATGGGAATTTTATAGGTACGCTTGGCCAGTTTCCAAACCGATTGGCCACGACGGATTTTATGTTTTTCCGAACCATTGATCTGGAATTGCTCAAAGAATTCTTCCTGCAGGGCGCGATGATACGCGATCCGTTGCTCTTCGAATTCTTCGGGGGTAACTTTGCTGAATTTGAGCTTGAGACGTTTGCCAATGACCACCGGGCGCCCGTAACGCATGCGATTGATACGCCGCAGGTCACTGGCGCGCAGCTTCAACCATTCCGCGTAATGCCCCAGTGTTTCCGCTGCCTGTACTTCGATGGTATTGCGTTTCGACACAGAGTAGTCAGTTGGGTCTGCTAACAATTCACTATCGGATTCCGACATCGCGGCATCGGCAATGGACTGGCTAATGCTTTCCGCGTCACTTTCACTATCTCCCGGTAAATTGGTGTCGCTGTCGGTAAGTGTTTGATCGACTGTTGCAACCTCAACGCCATCTTCGCCTTCGGCCTGCATTGTCACCAGGGTTTCGTCGGTGGCAATACCCAGCACGGCTTTCATTTGTTCTTCATCATCGTTAATGGCGATGTCGCTGTCACTGGAATCTTCGCTCTGAATATCCGTTGATTCATCACCGACGCCGGACTCCAGGGGGACGGCCATGGCAACTTTGGTTTCATCCACTTGCTCAGTCGCTTCGGATTCACCAGAGGCTTCCTCTTTGTCAGCATCAACACTGGCGACCTTGATGGCTTTTTCTTCATCGGTGACGTCAGGTGTTACATTTTCGCCTGCATCCGTAACGGTGGTCTCGCTCGTTTCCGCTTTGGCCAGCACAATGCGTTGTCCCGGATAAATCCGGTTTTTGTTGCCGATATTGTTGAGTGACAGAATTTCCGAAACACTCACGCCATAACGGGTTGCGATGCTATCGATGGAATCGCCCCGCTGCACGATATGGGTATCGCCGGTGGGTTGCGCAATTAACAGCTTCTGGCCCGGATAGATCCGGTTTTTGTTATCAATGTTATTGAGCGCCAGCACCTGAGAAATGCTCACCCCGAAACGATCGGCAATATGTTCGATGGAATCGCCGCGCCGCACTATATAGCTGTTACCTTCGGGTTTGGCGATGGACAGCCGTTGCCCCGGATAGATTCGATTTTTGTTGCGGATATTATTAAAAGCCAGTATTTCGGAAACACCCACACCGTATTTTCGGGCGATACTTTCAATGGTGTCGCCTCGGCGTACGCGGTACGTACCGGAGGCGGGAATGGCCCGCGGTTCGACTTTTGGTGATCGGTTCTCCGCAACCTGCCGGCTTGGTGCCCGCCTGGCACCACGACCCTGTGGCAGGCGTAGTACCTGTCCGACGCGGATACGATGCCGGCTGCGAAGATTATTCAGTGCCACCAGGTCTCGTATACTGGTGCCGTAGCGCGCGGCGATGGTCGATAAGGTTTGACCACGGCGAACCCGGTGGTAACGGTCGGGTTTTTGTTTGGCAAATATCAACCGGGACGGTGCATTGGCTATGCTATTGACAATTTCATCGGCATTGGCCACGCTGCGACGATTAATGCGCAAGGCGTAACCTTTAGGAAAATGCTTATTGCCGTTCCAGACTGATGGCCGTAAGCCGGGATTCATTTCTTTAAGTTCCGCCTTCGACAGATTGGTGAGCTGCATGACGGTATTGACGCTCATATAGCCTGGCAGCTTAACAAACTCGTAATCGACAGGTGGATTCAGCTTCAGGTTGCCAAAATATTTTTCCGGGTTTTCGTCAATTTCCACCGCTGCCAGGAATGCCACGTAGAAATTTCGTGAGGCAAAACCAAAAGTGCGGCTGCGGTATTTGCGCAATACAGTGACAATGTCCTTGGTGCCTAATTTTCGGGCGGCGCGGCGCATGCCCGCGGCACCATGATTGTAGGCCGTCATGGCCAAAGGCCAGGCACCGGTTACCGCATAGTTGTTTTCCAGCAATCTTGCCGCGGCAATCGTGGCTTCAAAGGGATCCATGCGCTCGTCCATAATATGGTCAATGCGCATGAAACGGCGTCCAGTGGAACGGGTAAATTGCCACATGCCGGCGGCACCGACTTTGGAATAGGCCTTGGTATTAAACGATGATTCCACGTGGGGCAGGGAGGCGATTTCCCGTGGTAACCCCATTTTGTCGAGTGTTTCGAGAATATAGGGTTTCCAGGCACCGGAGCGGATCAGGCCGGCACGGAATTTATTGGCTTGCCCTAATTGAAAACGGATGCGATTGGTAGCGTGGCGCAGTTCCCGGTTACTGACACCTTTAGGCCATAAATCGAGGACCCGTTGTTCTTCTCGGCTTAAACCGGAACGTTTGCCGCGGGACAGGGTACGCAATATTCCTTCGTATTTTCGTTTGATTTTTTTGACGTAGCGATAACGCGCCCGACGGCTGTAGTTGTCGGGAATGGTCACCTTTTCATAGATAATTCCAAGGTCGGCGTTGTCATGGATAAATCCTTCATCGGTGGTGACTTCAGTGTATACACGTTTCCAGAACTCGACATCCTTTTCGATCGCCGCGGGTTTGGGAAATAGCCGCGTATCGAGCGCCAACCCATCGAGCGAATAGCCAACAAGAAAGATAAATATAAGTACAGTACAGCGACGCATCATAATGACTTCACTTCAGTTCGATTGAGTTGAGGATTGCCTTTGGTTGTTCACTTTGATTGTCTGAAACCTGTGTCTGCATCAGTGGCTTCATCTAATCACGTTGTGGGATAGTTGGTCAGCTAGGGATATATAACCTCTGAACTTCCAAAAAAGCCAGCGTATCATATTTTTTCCTTATTGTTATATAACGTGGTTACACGACACAAGCGGTGTAGGCACATTTGCAGGAACAATATCGGAATAATCGAAAAAATCGCTGGATTTATCTTCCCTGAGCTTGTTCAACCCCCAAAAGCAGCTAAGCCGGTATCGCGTTAAGCTGATGATTTAACGGGAAATACTGCATTATCCGGGACCGCTGTCTGTCACAATAGTTTCGGCAGCAGGCGCATAGTCTTAAGGAAAATTACAGCAACCATCGTGCCGATAACAGGTAAGTTAGGGGTCTCAAGACGGAAAATTTTCATCTGTCCGGGATAACGCAAAGCAATGGAAAGCAACCGACAACAGCCCCGTTTCTGACACGCGATCGATGATGCCGTGTGTTCAATGTAAGGGGCACCATCTTATGATCGCCTCGGTTTATTAAAAAATAAATTGTGAATACAATTAATTACAGTTACAAAGATTCACTCGATATCCGAAATCGTTAAATATTAGCGCACTCAACATCCAATAAGGAGCCTTCGCGGGGTTGTCATATACGTATCTCACAGTGTTGCTGTTTTCGCTTCACACGCTGATGGCGGTATGGAGTGTGAAACACGCGCTACTTAATAAACGTGATCCCCGCGCCGCGTTGGGATGGATAATTGTGTCCATCTTTTTCACTATCGGTGGTCCGTTGTTGTACTGGATATTTGGCATTAACCGGGTGCAGAAACGCGCCCAGCGACTGCTGGATAAATCCTTGAGCAAAACCTCAACGCTGGAGCGGGAGGGGTCGTTTCCGCCGGCGGTGGATTCCTCGCGCACCGACCACCAGTCCATACAACCTTTCCTCAAAGTTTCCGACAAAGTATGCCGCCTTCCTGTCATCGAAGGAAACAAGGTCGTTATTTTGTTAAACGGTGATGAGGCATATCCGCAAATGCTCCAGGCTATAGCGGATGCCACGCAATCGGTTCACTTGATGACCTATATTTTCGATACCGACGACACAGGTCATGCGTTTATCGACGCCCTGGACCGGGCACAACAAAAAGGCATTGAAGTAAAAGTCCTCATCGACGGGGTGGGTGAGTTGGGTAACTGGCGGCGGGCATCCACCTTGTTGGCGCGTCGCGGCATTAACGTGGAAAGGTTTCTTCCATTGTCGGCCAAGCCGCCGGCGTTTTACTGGAATCTTCGCAACCATCGCAAGCTGTTGGTCGTGGACAACAAGATTGCCTTCACTGGCGGTATTAACATCAGCGCATTACATGTGCTGGAGAACAACCGCTCCCCGGAACGGGTTGCGGACATGCATTTTCGCATTGAAGGCCCGGTTGTGCCGGTCTTGCAAACGGTTTTCATGGATGACTGGGAGTTTGTAACCGGCCAGCCCATGTCTTTACCCGTTGCTGAACTGGAAAGGGCCGGTGATGCTATTTGCCGGGTGATCGTGGATGAGCCCAGCGAGAATATCGACCGGCTCGCGACGACATTAGTCGGCGCCGTTACCGCCGCGAGCAAACGCATTGTGATTGCCACGCCTTATTTTTTACCGTCGCGCGAGCTAATGTCCGCCTTGCAGGCGGCGGCGTTACGCGACGTTCAGGTTACCATTTTGTTGCCGTCAAAAAACGATAATCGCCTGGTACATTGGGCAACATATAATTTGCTGCGCCAACTTCTCCAGTTTGATGTGAAAGTTTATTACCAACCCCCGCCGTTTGTGCATACCAAGCTTTTTATCATCGATGATCAGCTGGTGTTTTTCGGTTCGGCGAATATTGATCCGCGCAGTTTACGCTTGAATTTTGAATTGAACGTGGAAGCCTATGACCGGAACCTGGTAAACCGACTAATGAACTATATAAATGGGCAAATCCAGATATCGACGCTTTATACCCTGGACGATGATGCTGCACGGTCGCTGGCGGTACGCGTTCGTGACGCCGCTGCCTGGTTATTTTCGCCCTATCTTTAAAACGCCAATTTCCCGTTACCGGATTTCGTCGCACATATCCCGCAAGCTCTGGGCATTTAAGGGTGCACGACCCTTGGTGTCATTATCGAAATATACATAGACGTCTCGCTTTTGCCGTAGCCATGACTTGATTCGCTGATGCCACTGGGAAAGCTTAGCCGGAGAATAGTTCGATTCATAAGTTCGCGGATTGCCGTGGAGGCGAGCGTAAACAAAGTCGGTTGTTACCGCGGACCATAGCGGCCAGTCACCCGCATCAGATTGGCAAACAGCAATGTGGTGGTCTTCCAGCAGTTGCGAAACCTCGTCGTCAAACCATGATTCATGCCGGAACTCGATGGTGTGGCGCACGCTGTTCCAGGTTCGCAGTGCATGGGCAAAGTCGTCGAGACGGCCAAGGTTTTTAGAGAAATTGGCCGGCAGTTGCCAGAGTACCACGGCCAGCTTCTCGCCCAATGCCGCGGCGTGGTCTTTTTCCAGCTGGATAGAGTCAACTGCACTTTTCAGCCGTTTGGTATGGGTCAGGTACCGGTTTGCCTTGATGGCAAAACGAAACGCCGAGGGTGTTTCGTCGTACCAGCGTTGAAAGGTTTCCGGTTTCTGGAGCCGATAGAATGTTCCGTTAACTTCGATGGAATTAAACTGTTCAGCGCAAAACGCGAGCCATTGTGACTTTGGCGTGTTTTTATAAAACCTGGATTTCCAGTGGATATAGTTCCAGCCACTGGTTCCGATGTAGCAACGCGCTGTCATCGAGTTATAACCGTGTCACAAATTAATATGATAAAACATGTGTGTTTTCCGGAAAGTAAACCTGCAACGTTTTAAACGATGATTCGATACATCGTTTTTATTTAAGCAAATGACTGTCAGCTATTTTGTGCCGGATACCCAATGATGGTACAAAAACCAAAATGCGCAAATTCGTTTATTTGCACAGTAGTTCAAATGATAAATCAAAACACCTTAAATATGCGATAGCTGCTGAAAAATTGTCTATTATTTGGTAGTAGGCAGCACACCTGACATCGGATGGGTGAACGCTACCGACCTTGTTATACGGCTAACAGTGATAAGGAAATTGGGGGCTAAAATTACCCGGAGGGTGTTGTGTTTGCTGTACCTAAGGTTAATCTGTTCAGGACAATAGCGGCTTTTTTTTACTTTTATGTTTGTACAGGCGGGTTGCTGTGCCTTCACGCATCCTGGGCATTTGCAGAACCGGGAACGTTGAGCGCTGCAAAGCCTGATCATCTGCGCATTGCCTCTGCACGTTCGGCGAAAGATTTACGCCTGATTGACGCCCTCGCCAGACAATTTCAAAAACGCCACCCAGATATTACAATATCCGTATCATCCGGCGGCGTACTCCAGGTACTGGAAGATGGCAGAAACGGAATGGCTGATGTGCTGTTAAGCCATCACGAGCTTGCCGAAAGTCGATTTATCCAGGACGGCTACGCATTACGCCGAACCCGGGTGATGTATACCGAATACGCGTTATTCGGACCGCCCGGCGACCCGCTTGGTTTGTCCAAAGAAAATGATATCGTCAATGTTTTCCGTAAACTTGCCAAAGCGCAAGTGGATTTCCACGTTCCATCACCGCAATCCGGAACCAATATGAAAATCGAGGAGATCTGGACGATGGCAGGTATCGATCCGGACTGGATTGGGTATGAAAACACGGGTGCCAGTGGTTTTGCGACGCTGCTACAGGCAGCTGAATTCGAAGTTTATGCCGTCGCG
>JASFMT010000007.1:0-22847 GCA_050117455.1 Gammaproteobacteria bacterium
AACCGGTGACAACCTGGGCATCGAGGGACCGTTTGGTGAATTTACCCTGGATGAATCCTCTCGGCGCCCGGTGGTTATGGTAGCGCAGGATATCGGGTTTGCACCCATGAAGAGCCTCATTGAACATGCCATTGCCCTTGATCTTCCCCAGTCCATGATGTTGTTCTGGCTGGCCGAGCAAGGCCAGGATCACTACCAATCCAACTATTGCCGGTCGTGGGAAGACGCGTTGGACAGCTTTCTGTATCGCCCGTTACATCTGGATACGTTGCATAACGGGCACAATGATTATCATGGCGCCTGTCAGTATGTGCTAGGCCGCACACCGGTGGAAACGGAAATAGATTTGTATCTTTCCGGACCAAAAGCCATGTTATCAGCTTTCACCGATGCGTTTTCGGAAAAGGGGACGCCATCGTCCCGGATACGTTGGGCAAAACCATTGTGGGACGATCGCGATGGTTAGCGCAAAGCGTAAAGCAAACCTGTTATTCCGTTTTGATGGGTAACAACGCGCCCGAGAGAATAGTATTGGTAAAAATGGCGCCTTCAATTTGTGCGCCGGTCAGATCGGCACCGCTAAGATCAGCATCAGTTAAGTTTGCCAGGCGTAAATCCGCGTCCCGCAGATTGGCGTTTTGCAGGTTGGCGCGGCGCAGCGAGAACTGCACGAGATTGGCGTTCTCCAGGTTAACGCCCTGCAAATCCTCGCCGTCCAGGGTATCGGCATCAAGACGCAGTAGTTCGGTGAGTCCTTTGCGATCGTGAATAATAATCATGCTTCCATTATACAGTTTTTACCGTGTTCTTTGGCGGTAGCGAGGGTCTTCTCCGCCCGGGTCAGGACGGCCGCCGCGTTGTAGTCCCGATGCACATTGATAAAAGTAAACCCACAACTGATGGTGCAACGGAACTCATCGGGAACCGCCGGGTGTCTTTCCTGCTGTTCCAGAAAAGTCTCCGACAGTTTTTCAATACAGGGCCGAATTCTATCGTGCTGCATATCCAGAAATAACAGCGCAAATTCATCACCCCCCAGCCGTGCAGCGAAATCGGTTTTGCGGCAATACTGTTGCAGGGTATTGGCCAGCAGTTTCAATGCCTGGTCGCCGGCGGTCTTGCCGGCGCTGACGTTCAGGGTTTTAAAGTTATCCAGGTTGATCAATACCACGGCCATGGGAATACCGCGCCGGGCCAGGTTGTAGGCACGCACGAACTCATTGTTAAAGTGACGGCGGTTAGGCAGGCCGGTTAACTCATCAATCCAGCTTTGATTGGCGATCATTTGTTGTTTTTTCTGAATGTCTTTCGCGATGTACTCAATGGATGGCAGGATCTCCGCCGTTTCCTTCAACTGTACATTGGAGGTGTCTTCTTCCAGTTGTCCCTCCGAGATTTGGGTTAACCGCTGTTTGATCTTGTCGAAGTCGTTTTTGAAAATGCGGCCCGCATAGGCAATAAAAAAGAATATCAGCGCAATCACCACGATCGAGGTAACCAGGTTGGAAAGACTCAGCGTCAGGTAAATGGGCAATGATGACGCCAGGTTTTCCGTGAGTTTAATGGTCCAGGTGCTTTCCGGGACCGGCATGCCGATGCTGTATTGTTCTCTTGCGGTGGAAATGGAGCCGGCCACGGCGATGGGTTCGCCATCGTGGTCCAGCAGTTGAATTAACTGTTCCTTGCTAACACTTTCCTGCAGTGTAGCCTTTAGCGTATCCAGGCTGAAACTGACAAACAGGATACCAATTTGCTCATTGGCTTCATCATAGATGGGGGTCGTTAAATCGAAGTGGGACAACTCCGGGATATCCCGATGAATGGGGGGCCGGGAAACCTGTTCGCCCTGAGACAGGCGCGTGAGGTCCGTCAAGCATTGCGGACCCAGGCGCAATGTTACCGGGTCACCCAGCACCTTACCGGTTTTTGACAATAGCGCCACGCCAATGGCCTGGGGTAAAAATTTGCGCATTTGTAATGCCCATTGGTGTGCGCTGTTGGGTTCGCCAAAGGTGAGGATATCGCGGGTGTTGGACTCGGACGCGACGTTATCGATGATTTGCCGGTATAGCCTCAGTTGTTTACCCAGGATCAGGGCCTTGTTTTCCAGTTGCTCCTGAATTTGTTCGTTTTCATAGTTTTTGTAATGGGAGCGGACAACCAGCAAGTTAACGACCGCAGATATCAATAATAGTGCGACGATTATTGCGGCAGTAACATATATGATATGTTTAAAGGAATTCTTGGATAACGGACTTTTCACGGCTCACTAAAATTTGCGTTATTGGTATAATTACAAGTTATATTGCTACCTTCAAAGCATCCGCGTCAAATGCCTTTTCTGCCACCCCGAAACCTTCAGCAATATGCTTAGTAGGGTACGTTTTGTTACTACGTATGCCTGGACTGTATTTCCCGTAATCGGGGTACGTCCAGTTCGGCTTTATCGGCATTGGCAATAGCGTTCGCCAGCCTGGCGGGCGCTGAGCGTCCCATACATTTATGTTCCAAGTCACCGTTAATGGCTTCAACCATGCCGTCGATTAATCGATCATGATCGAAGCGCGCATTGGTTAACCATTGCTGAATTTCAATCACTTCGGTGGCTACATCGCGGGCCAGTTGTTGATGATTATTCCAGAGATCTTCGACGGTGCCCTGGGTGACCAATCCGGCAATATTGGTGGTCAGAATGTACACATTTTTACGCACCAACTGAAACAGTAATTCCTTTTCGTCGGCGACTTTAAAGGTCGGAATATCCAGACTTGCCAATGCATTGCACAAAATATCAGCATTGGGTCCAAACACCGGTGAAGGGACTAATACCTTGTAATCCTGTCCTTTTTTCTTTTCAAACCAGACAGATATGACCGTTGGACGGGTAATATCGTGAGCCTGCCAGTCCCGCGGCAGTAATTCGTTTTGCAGTAGCGCGATAGGGTTGTGCCACCGGGCCGGGAAACTATCCAGTACCTCATGCAGGTCTTTTTCCCCCACGGCCACCAGCGCAATGGCCGGTTCGGGGATTTGATCCGCCAGTTTTGCCAGGTCGCCCTGCCGCAGCGCCGGGTACACCGGCAGCCCCGTGCGCAATAAACCGCGGGCAAATACCCCGCCCATTTCACCCATCCCGATTACGATCGCGGGTTTAGTCATAAATTGCTCCATATACTGGTTATTTGCTTGTGATATGGTTAGAAATTAGACAGAATAGTTCTTTCTTCAGATAATCTTACCCATACTTGTATTATTATTAATAATATTTATAAGGATATTAACAATTGTTTGGGATACGAATAATATTCTAAACGATTGGTTCCGTAATCGTAACTCCTCGGCGGAACGTAAATGTGACCATATCGTGGTTACCCGGCTCAGGGATATGCTACTTGTATTTTGAGGTTTTGTTTTGTATCTCTCTTGGGTTATCCTGAAGCAGGGCATGACGAGAAGAACTGGAGTTCGTAAGTGTGAGTCTAAAAACATTCGTACTTTGCCTGTTTATGGCTTTGTACAGCGTCAGTGTAAGTACTGTACTCGCAGCGAAAGACACTCAAACGGACATTGAAGCAATTTCAACTCAGCCAGTATCGATTGAAGTTGCCAATTCGGAAGTAGCGGGGGCAAAGCAACGCAGTACGATTTTGTCGGGGGCGACAGTTGAGTCGCGCCGCCCCGTCGTTGTGGCTGCCGCTGAAAAAGGCCAGGCCGGTGACAGGTCTTCTGCTAAAAAGAGCCAGGATGACAGCGATAATGATTTTCGCAAACTGGACGTGGAAGCGGAAAAACTACTGCGCGAAGTGCTGGACCTTAGTAGTGACATCGAAGTTATTGACGAGCAAC
This sequence comes from Gammaproteobacteria bacterium, assembly GCA_050117455.1. Taxonomy (GTDB): domain Bacteria; phylum Pseudomonadota; class Gammaproteobacteria; order SZUA-152; family SZUA-152; genus JAKEGK01. The sequence goes on from JASFMT010000007.1 coordinate 3,847, forward strand.
ATACTTACCCGCCAAAAAATCAGCTGCTGGTATTAGTCACCTTACAGCCTTCCAAATTTTTTGAACTGGATTATGTTGAGCTGGAAATCGACGGGCAAGTCGTGGCGGCTCATCCTTACACGGAAAAAGACATCGCTGCCATGGTACGCGGCGGTGGCCACCGGTTATATCTCACCAATCTGCCGGCGGGTACTCACCAGTTAAAAGCTACGTTCGCCGGTAAAGTACCCCGGGATCCCGATTATCAGCGGGAGGCGTCGTTCAAATTTATTTCCGGTGTGGACCGGACGTTGATTGAACTCTATATCAACAGTGCTGAGACCAACAGCTTTCCGCAATTTACGGTCAGGGAATGGAATTGAGGGTGGAACCGATTGTCATGTCGAACCTGGGTTGCCAAAAAAAATCAATGTTACATAAGTGGCGGATAGTCATCTGCCGCGTGCTGGTTGCGATGATGCTGCTGGGCGGAACCGCGCAGGCGGAAATTATCTGGTTTGATATCAGGGATCCCAATATCAAGGACGCTTTGTTTGATTCCTACCGCGGCCGCCACTTTCAGGCGATTACTGAACTGCAGATGGCGCAGAAATTGGGTCGGGTGTTGGAACAGGAACAGGCCGGCCTGGTATTAGGCGGTTTATATCTTGCCTATGGATTTCATGACCAGGCTGCAACCATCTTTGAAACTTTCCTCACTACCGAACAACCCAAAGAAGTCCGTGACCAGGCCTGGTATTTTCTGGCTGAAACCCGTTATCAGCGCGGCGATTTTGGCGGTGCGTTACAGGCATTGGCAAAAGTGCAGGATACACTGGACTTCGGCCTGACCCAGCAACGTTTTTTACTGGAAGCCACGATTTTGTTAAAGCAGGATAAATATATTGATGCGTTGAAAGTGTTGAAAAGCATCAATGAACGTTCTGACTGGGGCATGTACGCCAAATTCAATCGCGGTGTGGCCATGTATCGCCTCGGGCGCGAGCAGCAAGGTATTCAGATTCTCGATGAAATTGGCAGCGTAAACAGCAGGAGCGGGGAAGTCACCGCGCTGCGTGACAAAGCCAATCTGGTATTAGGCTACGGTTTTCTAGCCAAGGGTAAACCGGAAACCGCCAAGACCTATCTGGATCGCATGAAGCTGGAAGGGCCGTTTGCCAACAAGGCGTTGTTGGCGCTGGGCCGTTCTTATTCTGACCGCAAGGAGTTCAAGCAGTCCCTGGTGCCGTGGCTGAAACTCATTGAACGGCATCCCAGTGATCCTGCGGTACAGGATGCTTTAATGGCGGTGCCGTTCGCTTTCGGTCAGCTGGAAGCCTACAAGCAGTCGCTGGAGCATTACGAAAAAGCCATGCTGACGTTTCAGTCCGAAATCGAAAAGATCAATGTGGCGGCCGAGGCGGTCGGCGGCGGCAAGATGCTGCAGGGCATGATCCAGGTTAGCCATTTGGAGCAACTGGGTGAAGACGAGCAAAAACTGAAAAGTGTGCTGGATACACCTGAGGGCCGTTACTTGTTGCCGTTGTTGGCGAGTTATGAATTCCGCGAAGCGCTGGATAATTTTGCGGCCCTGCAATTGTCGCTGGGTAAGCTGGAGCACTGGTCCGCGGTGATGGGTACCTATGAAAACCTGCCCAATGATAAGGTCAGGGACTATGAAGAGCGCATCGCCCGCGTTCAATCGAAAGTATTGCTGCTGGTGGAAAAGTATCGTCACTACCTGCAAAGCATGGCGTATAAAGAACTGGAACGCCGCAAGCAACGGCTGGTGAATTATTTCAACGAAGCGCGTTTTTCCGTTGCGCAGATTTACGATTACGCTGCCAAACGTTGGGGTAAGAGTAGTGAATAGTATGATTCGCCATTGGTCCATTATTGTTGTGGTGCTACTGTTAGTGGCGCTGCAGGGGTGTATGGCGAATAAAAAGGATACCCTGGCATCACTGGGTGAGCTGAATATTAAAATCGATAAAGATGCACCGATCGACAGTGCGAGAAAGAAAGCGGAAGATAGTTACGCCAGTTTTATCAGTTCCGCACCCAAGGACTCGTTGCGTGTTGAAGCATTACGCCGCCTGGCGGACATTGAGCTGGAAAAAAGTGAAGAGCGGTTCCAGGAACAAATAGCCGAGCTTGATCAGGGCGATAGAAAGGCCGCGGTAAACAAAGCGACGGAAATAAAACAGAAGTCGTACAAAAAAGCTATCAAATTATACGAAGACGCTGCGCAATCCTCCGTGGGTGACGTTCAGGATCCGCAAATCTACTATCAGCTATCCAAGGCGTACGAGCAGGGCGGCCAACCGGAAAAAGCCCTGGAAGCACTGAACAGGTTGCTGGCGCGCTTCCCGGATATCGATAATCGTGACGAAGTTCATTTCCGCCGCGGCGAATTGTTGTTTTCGATGGACAGGTTCGAAGATGCCGATCGTGCCTATACCCAGACCATGGTGGTAAATCCCTCATCACCTTTTTATGAAAAAGCGCTGTCCAAAAAAGGCTGGTCTGCCTATAAGCAGAATAAATATGATCGCGCGTTGCATTCCTTTTTTACCCTGGTCGATCGTAAATTGCGGACTGAGGCTGGTGAGAGCGATGTTGATGGTTCCCATCTGGGGCGCGGCGATAAGGAATTATTGAATGATATTTTTCGCGTTATAACGCTCAGTTTCAATGAGTTGGGCGGCGCCAGGGCAATTGGTGAGTATTTCGATAACAATGGTGAGCGGGACTATACCAGCCGTATCTACAAAAACCTGGGCGATCATTACATCGATCAAAAGCGTATCCGTGATGCGGCGTCAACTTATCAGGCTTTCGTGAAACGTTATCCCGATCACGTACTGGCATTCGATTTTGCGATGTATCGAATCAAGGCGTTTGAAACCGGGGGGTTTCCCAGTTTACTCGTTGAAGCCAAAATTGATTTTGCCGAGCGTTACAAGATCAACGGTGATTACTGGAACAGTCATGGTGAGCTGGTGCATGCCAGGCTACTACCTGTGCTCGAACAGAACATGGCACAGGTTGCACAGCATTTTCACGCCAAAGCTCAGAAATCCAAGCAGGCGAAGGACTACGTGGAGGCCATCGCCTGGTATAAGAATTTTATAAAATTTTTCCCCAAGTCGGAAAAAACACCCAACATGAATTTCCTGCTGGCGGAACTGTTGTATGACAATAAACAATACGAAGAAGCCGCCAAGGAATATGAAAAAACGGCCTATCAGTATCCCCGCTATGGCAAGAATGGCGAAGCAGGTTATGCGGCCGTACTGGCCTATAATGCGCGGGCCAAGCAACTGGATGGCAAGCAAAAGCAAATCTGGGAACGACTGGCTATCGCCAGTGCGCTGCGTTTTGGCAAGGCATTTCCCGATCACCAGCGGGCGCCGGCGGTGGTGACCAAGGCGGCGGAAGATTTGTTTGCGCTGAAAAAATACGATCAGGCCGCGGCGGCCGCTCGTACCATTCTCGAGTTAACCGGCGATACCAAACTGAGCATGCGCAGGACAGCCTGGCTCATTGTTGCTCAAAGTGAACTGCGCTCCGGCCATTACGCCCGAGCCGAGGCGGCGTACAAGATCGTATTGAATTTTACCAACCGCAGCGATCCGCAGCGCAAGGCCATTGTGGAAGGGTTAGCCGCTTCCATATATAAGTTAGGCGAGCAGGCCCGGGATTCCGGTGATCAACTGGGTGCGGCCAAGCATTTTTCACGGGTGGCCAGCGTGGCCCCCGACTCCGAAATCGCCATTACCGCACAGTATGATATGGCGGCCAGCTACATCGCCAAGGAATCCTGGCAACAGGCCATCAACGCGTTGGAGGATTTCCGGCGTAAATATCCGCAGCACAAGTTACGCCAAAAGGTGACGGAGAACCTGGCGCTGGCGTATATAAAAACCCAGCAGCCGGTCCAGGCGGCGCGGGAATTTGAAACCATGATTAATTACCAGACCAACGTGGATGTGCGCCGGGATATGCAATGGAAAATCGCCGAGCTCTATGAAGAAGCCGGTAATACCCGAGAGCTTATCAGCGCTTACAAAGAATTGATTAATAAATATCCCTATCCACTGGAAGATTCCATGGAGGCGCGGCAAAAACTGGCGGATATTTATCTGGCTTCAGGTCAACCGGACAAGCGCCGACATTGGTTGCGGGAGATCGTTACCAAAAATAAAACCGCTGGCGACCAACGCACGGATCGCACCCAGTTTCTGGCAGCAACCGCGAGTCTTGAACTGGCTGAACCTCGCCTGAGATCCTTCCAGCAGGTCAAACTGGTGGCGCCACTGAAACAGAACCTGAAAAAGAAAAAGCAGAAGATGCAGGAGGCGGTCGATGCCTATACGGAAGCCGCCAACTATGGGGTTGAGGAAGTAACCACGGCCTCGGTATATTGGCTGGGCGAAATTTATCATAAATTTGGTAAAGAATTACTCAAGTCAGAGCGGCCCGGGGACCTGTCGCCCGAGGAGCGTGCCCAGTATGATATCCTGCTGGAAGAGCAGGCATATCCTTTCGAAGAAAAGTCGATTAATATTCATGAGTCCAATGTGGAGCGTGTGAAATCAGGGACCTACGATGAATGGGTGAAAAAGAGCTTTGCGGCTCTGCGGGCGCTGCGACCAATAAGATATGCAAAACCAGAAAGGAGTGAGTTATTTGCAGAAGTCATACGTTAGATGGGCGCTATTTTATGCAGTGACGCCGTTGTTGATTATAAGTTGTGCAGGGTCGGGCAAAGTTGCCAAACAAGTGGAAAAAAGCCAGGCAACCCAAAGCCAGGTCGAAGAGCCTGCGATCCCGGACAGTGCCAGGCAGCAATATGATGATGCTATTGAAGCAATGAAGTCCGGTAATATCGGTCAGGCAAAAAATATTTTATCGAATTTAGTCAAGTCCTACCCTGATCTCGCCGGACCTTACGTGAATCTGGGTATCATCCATTTTCGCGCCGATGAGATCGACGAGGCGGAAGACGCATTCAGGCAGGCGCTTAAGGTTAATCCGGACAATGCCGTTAGTTTAAACCATCTGGGGATTATCAACCGCGGCAAGGGTAAATTTGAGGAAGCTCGCGATAACTACGAAAAAGCATTGGATATCGATCCTAATTACGCCTACGCTCACTTAAATTACGGTATCCTTCTTGATCTCTACCTCGGTGAATTAGAGAATGCGTTAGCGCATTACCAGAAGTTTCAGCAACTGACACCGGAGGAAGACAAAGAGGTTACCAAATGGATCGTGGATCTTGAGCGGCGCATTGAAAGGGCAAACTAGCTGGTTTTCCGATTTGGTTTTGTTGTACACTGATCGTAGATAGATAAAATTATGGCGAATATGACTGGAAAAAAGGCCGCAACCGTTCTGATGGGCTGGCTGATAATGGGGCTGGTGACAACCAGTCCGCTGCTTGCCGCCGACCGACTTGAACTGGATAATACTTCCATCAAAGGTTCCCGGGAGCTTCCCAAGGTACTCTATATTGTGCCCTGGAAAGAATCACGAATAGGTACCCTGGCTGGAGTTGCAGAAAAAGGATCGTTCAAAGATAGTATGACTGCGCTGGATCGGGATTTATTTTTAAGGGAACTCAAATACTATAATGTATTGAACAAACCAGAAGCAGTATCAAGAAATTAAGCCGCATTGTAAGCCCCGCCATCAAGCCAGGGTCAGTTGGTAAATGCACTAACCGATGAATTCCCAAGTTCGGTCGTTAGCTCCCAGAGCGGCTTTATGTGGCAGCGATAAACCATTTACTGGTTTTGGCAGATTGAGTTCTATTTGTTTATTAATTTGATTACTGATATAAGCTGTACTTATTGTTACCTATGCTATCGGTTACGATATGTGAGGAGAAAAGATAATGGAAGCGTATTCCGCTGTTGTTAATTTCTTTCAAGAAGGTGGTGTGTTCATGTACCCCATCTTGCTGGTTCTGGCGCTGGGAGTTGCCATTGCACTGGAAAGATACATGTATCTGACCTATGCAAAGCAAACCAACCGCTCTATGTGGCAAAAGCTGGTGCCGCTGCTGCAGCGTAATGACTACAAACAGGCAATGGCTGTCAGTTCAGCGTCAAAAGCCGATATCGGCAAGATTCTGACTTATGGATTAACCCGCTTGCAGGCATCGCGGCAACGTACTGATATCGAAATGGCCATGGAAGAGGGGTTAATGGAAGTCATTCCCCGGCTGGAAAAGCGCACTCACTACCTGGCAACATTTGCTAACATCGCAACATTGCTTGGCTTGCTGGGTACCATCATTGGCTTGATTCGGGCGTTTACCGCGGTTGCCAGCGCGAATCCCGCCGACAAAGCTGACCTGTTATCGGCCAGTATATCGGTTGCCATGAACACAACGGCATTTGGATTGATGGTAGCCATCCCCTTGTTGTTAATGTTTACCGTTTTGCAGACGAAAACCACCGAGCTTGTGGATAGTATGGAAATGGCGACGGTGAAGTTTCTCAACGTTATAGCGGAACACGCCAAGGCTTAAATTTCACAACGTTTCATAACAGGTTATCCGGGATAAATCATGTCGCGAGTCCGTATCCGGCGCGGCGATAAGTCGCCGCCAGAGCTAAACATCACGGCTTTTCTCAATTTAATGGTCATACTTGTGCCGTTTCTGTTGATTACGGCCGTGTTTTCCCATATGTCCATTCTCGACCTGAATTTACCGCCGGCTTCGAAGTCCAAACCCAATCCCAATAAACCCAAAGAAGTTAATTTCGAGGTTATCATCCGCAACAATGCCATCACCATTGCGGATACACTTGGTGGTGCTATCAAAACATTTAAAAAATCCGGGGGTGAATTTGACTACGAAGCTATTAACGATCTGCTGGTAAAGATTAAAAGTAGATTCCCGGAGAAGCTGAATATTACCCTGTTGATGGAACAGGATGTTAAATATGACACTTTGGTGAAAGTCATGGACACCGTGAGGGTGGTGACCGTGATCGAAGAAGGTGTACCGGTGAAAAAGGAATTGTTTCCAAAAATTTCGCTGGGCGACGCACCGCCGGAAGGAAAAGGGTAAAAGCTCATGCAAGCACATTCCCGTCGTGCAAAACGGATGGAGCGACACCACAAGCGCAATAAGAAAGGCGCTGCTCTGAATATGATTTCACTGATGGATATTTTTACCATCCTGGTGTTTTTCCTGTTGGTAAGTTCATCGACGGTGCAGGATTTGCCCAGTACCAAACAGATTAAACTGCCCGAGTCCATTGCGGATAAACTCCCGAAAGAAACTGTTGTCATCGTCGTTAACAATGATGACATTCTGGTGCAGGGCAACAAGGTGATCGATGTCGAATCCGCCATCAAGTCACGGCAATCGGAAATTACGCCTCTAAAGGAAGCGTTGCTTGATCAGGCAAAGCGTAAAATCGTACAGCAATCACCCGATGGGAAACCGGTTAATCGTGACGTTACCATTATGGGTGACCGCGAGATCCCTTACCGGTTGTTGAAAAAAATTATGTTTACATGCACATTGGCCAGCTACGGCAATATTTCCCTGGCCGTGGTTCGGAAATCGGAAACCTGACGGATAGTAAACAGTGGCGTTATATCATTCCTATCTGCTGCCATGGACAGTCATTCCCGAGGAAAACCAGCGCCTCAAGCGGAATGTACTGACAGCGTTGGTGGTGGCCGTTGTTTTTGGATTGGCGGTACCTTTTTTGCCGGTGAAAAAAGTCGACCGGTCAAAAGCCGAGGAACTTCCTCCCCGGCTGGCGCAACTGGTTATGGAGAAGCAAAAGCCCAAGCCGCCCCCGCCGCCGCCCAAGGTCGAGAAAAAGAAGCCTAAGAAAAAGGAAAAGCCCAAGGAAAAGAAAAAGGAAGTTAAGAAAAAGCCTAAGCCGAAACCCAAGCCCAAGCCCAAGGAAAAATCCCAGGCTGAGAAGGTTGCCGAGGCCCGTAAAAAAGCGCAATCCACCGGGTTGCTGGCCATGGCCGATGAATTGTCAGAGTTACGCGATACAACGCCCAAGCTCAATAAGAGCAAAAAGTTGAGCAAGGGAGCGACCCAGGCTAAGACGGTTAAACGCAATATTCTGACATCCAATCAGGTAGCCTCTGCCGGTAGTGGAGGTATCAATACCGACGAGTTAAGCAGCGGTATCGGCAGCACCCAACTGGCCGGCCGGCAAACCACGCAAGTGGAAAGCCCGGTGGAAAAGGTTGCCAAACAGGCGCGGATCGAAAGCAGTAACCGCAAGGACAAAAAGCCCAGCCGCACCTACGAAGAAGTATCGCTGGTATTTGACAAAAATAAGGGGGCGATTTACTCAATCTATAATCGCGCCTTGCGCAAGGATCCCACGCTGGAGGGTAAACTGGTTATCGAGATAACCATTTCACCGTCGGGGCAGGTTACGGATGTTAAAGTGGTTTCGAGTGAGTTGGACGCTCCGGAACTGGAGCAGAAGCTGTTGACGCGGATAAGTTTGTTTAACTTTGGCGCCAAGGATGTAGAGCAGTTAATCGTCACCTACCCCATCGACTTCCTGCCGCCCTAGTGCGGTGACACATGTGGTGACATACATGTGGTGACATAATAAGTACCGTGACATAAAAGCCCTACGGCGTATTTCTATAAACGCCGATGTCTCTAGTCTTCGTTGGGGTTCCCGGATTGCCACAGCACGTCTGCATTACCCTGTTGCCTGTTGATGTGGCGCGCCACCACAAACAACAGATCGGATAAGCGATTAACGTATTGTAACAGCGGATCCGCGACCGGTTCTTTGTCCCTCAGGGTTACCATCCTGCGTTCCGCTCGCCGACATACGGCTCGCGCGAGAAAACATTGCGCTGCCGCCGCCGTGCCGCCTGGCAAGATAAAATCCTTCAATGGCTCCAGATGTTCATTAAGGCGATCCAGGTTGTTCTCCAGCCAGGCTACATCGTCGCTTTGTATCAAATTATAACCCGGCAACGAAAGTTCGCCTCCCACATTAAAAAGATGGTGCTGGATTTGTATCAGCAGCTCGCGGATTTCGGGCTCATCGAGGCCTGTTAATACCACGCCAATCACGCTATTGAGTTCATCAATATCACCGATAGCTTCAACGCGAATGCTGTCCTTGGCCACGCGGCTGCCGTCACTCAGGCCGGTTGTTCCCTTGTCGCCGGTGCGCGTGTAGATTTTTGATAACCGGTTTCCCATGCTCTAACCCTCTGTTAAGCGATATTCCACCGGTAGTTGTAACGTGGCTGAACTAGCCGTATCAGATTGATTCGTAAATTTAATATTCATAATTGAATGAAAGGCGTTGAGCGCAGAATTGTCAAGCAACGGATAACCTGAGCTACTGGATAAATGGATATTATGGATGGTGCCCCGGTCAGTGAACTGAAAGCTAATGGTGACCATGCCCGACCAGCCTCGCTTTCTCGCCATAAAGGGGTATTCGAGATGTTTTCTGAGTTCGTCATTCACCTCGCGCAGGAGTCGTTGTCTTGGCTGTGTCGTAGTCGCTTCCGTTGTAGCGACAGTGTTTCCAGGTTGGTGGTTGCGATGAATATCGTTGCTTTCGTTGCTGGTAGCGGTTATTTCTGGTTTGTTGTGCACCCTTACTGATATATTTGAATTGTTGCGAGTTAAGGTGAATTTTTGTTTCCTGCCGCTTGGTCTGTCCTGGCTTTGTTTGCCTGTCGTTGCCTGGGTTGCCGGTAGCAGCTGTGTTTTTAAGCCGCGAGCCGCTGTGTCGATCCCGATCTCATTCTTACCGACAACAGCAGGGTCGCTATCAGGCGGCTGATTAACTATTGGCTGCGCCGTATCAGTAGGGTTAAGCTTATTGTGTTGTTGGTGCGTTTCCGGTTGTTCGGTTTCTCCGGTCGCCGTGTTCGGCGATGGATGCAGTGAACTGGTATTAACAAAAGACAGTTCAATTCGTCGCTCGCCTCTGGCCGGCTCAGTACTGCTATGGCTTCGTTGGTTGCCGATAAAATACAAAAGCAGTCCGTGGGCCACGACTGATATAACTATCGCCGTGGCCATTAACGGGCTGTTGTGATGTCGGTATTGGTCGATAAGGATAGCCATATTCTTTAACGTTTATTGAATGCTCGCCCCAATTGATACAAGTAATGTTCTTTCCGGCAGGGGATAATAGTAATAAGGATTCGCTGAGAAGCCTCGGTATACACCAAAATCCGCCGCCTTCCTGTCCGCCAGGTTATTGATGTTAAGTTTGAAGAACCAGTCGCCGATCGTTTTTTTATAGTAGGCGTTGAGTATGGTGTAACCTTTCATCTTTTTGCCCTGGTTGTCAAAATCGTCCGCAAAATAGCGCTTGCCCGTGTAGATAACATCAAGCCCAACATGCTGGTTGGAGTTTAAGTTAAACGTTTGATTTAATGAGGCCCGCCAGCTGGGGATTTCGGGGATATTGTTATCCTCATAAGGAGCGCTCGTAAAACGCGCCTCTCGCCAGTTGGCGCCTGCATTTAAATTCCACCAGGGTGAAACAGCAGTTTGAAGTGACAGGTCAATGCCAACGTGGCGGGTGTCATCAAAGTTGACATTAGAAAACGTGGCGACGTCGAAACCGATTTCTTTCTCGATATCCATCAGGAATGCAGAAACGCTTAATCGGGTGCTATTATCCAGTTGTATGCTACCACCGGTTTCAATGTGTTGACTCGACTGAGTGTCGAGAATGTTGATGGACCCATCGAAATAGCTCCACATTTCGTCAAGCACCGGGAAACGCATGCCTTCTGCGTAGCGAATATAAACTCGCATGGCGCTGTTAATCCGCTGGTTTAGCGTGATGTCCCATGCTGTGGCGAGGTCTGTTTTTTGCTCGCTTGATTGTGATGCGCCCAGAACGTCGGCATTATCTATGTTGATATCAACCCGCTGTCGCCGTATTCCCAGATTGATACTGGTTTGGGTTGGCATATTAATAGTACCGGAGACATACAGTGCCGCATCCTTTCGCTCAAGACTGCTTTTATTGAAAGCGGTTGTAAAATCGGCAGACACATCCAGATTGCTTTTGTAAAAATCGCCACCGATGGTCAGCGAGAGCTGCCGAAATTTGCTTTTATAACGCGGTGTAAATGAGCGGGTTTTCATGTCGGAGTCAACGTTACCAAAAACAAAGCTGTGCTGGTTTCTATTCCGGTAGGCTGCCTCCGCGGCGAATTGCTCGTGTTCCACATAGAATTCTCCCGCGGCGCGGTTTTCGTCTAAAAATTCAGTGGGTGGACTGCTCGCCTTAGGGTTCTCGTTGTATGTTGCTTCGTCCAGTTCACCCGGTAGTTCCAGTTCTTCGTCACTGGCGTGGAGTTTAAGTCCGTAAATGGCGTTTGTCCCGGCGATGGAAAAATCCGCCAGCGCGTTCTGGTTGTCAAAAGCACTGTTGTCTCGAAAGCCTTTTGAGGTTTCCTTGTTGGCTGAAATAAATGTCGAAATATTCTGGTTTGAACCGGTGTAAGAAAGATGTGCGCCCTGTGTGCTGTGAGTGCCGCTGCCGAATTGTACGTTCATAGACGGTGCATCAAATCCTGATTTTGTCACGATATTAATAACGCCCGAGGTCGCATTATCGCCGTAAAGTACGCTGGCGTTCCCATGGATGACTTCAATCTTCTCAACAGCATTTAAGGGGATCGCGCCCAGGTTAACGCCGGCCAGGTCGGCGTCATTCAAACGCCGGCCATTGAGCAGGATAAGCGTGTTGGATGAACCCGTTGCACCAAATCCACCCATGTCCACTGATGATTTTGAATTGGTTCCGCCGAACAGGTCTTTAATATACACGCCGCCCAGCGTTTCCAATGCCTGTGCGACGTTGGTAGCAGAACTTTTTTCGATGTCTTTACTATCGATAATAGTCATATTCACCGGTGCTGATTCGATGCTGGCTTCAAACCGCGTCGCGGTAACAACTACCGTGTCTGGCGGTTGCTGTTTTTCTTCCGCTACCGCTGAAGTAATTCCTGTTGTGATAATGAAGATACAACCGATAAATGATTTGTACGTCTGAAAATACTGATACATGGTCCCCTCACGTGTACGTAAGAGCGCACACCCGCGCTGATTTATGGTTATTGTGATTGCTGAGGGAGCCTGTGCAGGTGGGGGGGAATCAGGTAACTGGAAGAAATGTGCAGGTCACGTGAGTCCGCCGCCGTTGCCCTCCGCAACACGTGTTCGAATGCTTTGGCCGGTCTCCGGACTTATGAGTGGGTGGTATCCCGTGGCAGAGGGCCTTCCCACACTGCGTTGCAGTGCAGTGGCTTGGTGGTTCTGCCGATACTCATTTACCGTTGCGGGGGCAGTACCGGACTTATCAAGCGTGGAAATCACGCCGATGCACCGGTTTCCCGTTTCATTCCGCGGGGTTGAAACCCCTTGGAACACCAAAAGCAGAGCAGGACTTTAGCCCCCGGCCAGGTGGCTGTCAAGGACCAACCGGGGAATTGTGAGCAAATTCAACAGCCATGGTCTGGTTTTTCAGGCGTTTATGCGTTAACGTTGAATGAAATCCCCAAGTATTTTTCTGGAGCACCGATATCCGTTCCGGGCAGTAAAATCGATGCAAAAAATCATGGTTCTCAATGCGAAAGGTGGTTGTGGCAAAACAACCATCGCCACTAACCTTGCGGCGTGCTACGCGCACCGCGGGTTCTATCCTGCATTGCTGGATTATGATCCGCAGGCTTCGGCGACCAAATGGCTGGATATTCGTCCCGAACACGTCAACCCCATTCACGGGATTGAGGCGCATAAGCAGAAACTCACCATTACCCGCAGTTGGCAGATGCGCATGCCGCCCAACGTGGACCGGGTCATCATCGACACCCCGGCGGCCGCCGGTAATCAGGAGCTGACCGATTATATGCGCGATGCCAATGTGATACTGATTCCGGTGTTGCCGTCACCCATCGATATCCATGCCACTATCGCATTTATTGAGGAGCTGCTGGTAATCGGGAAAATGCGTACCAGCCTGACCAATGGAATGAAAACGCGGATAGGGATCGTTGCCAACCGCGCTACCGAAAACACCAAGGTCTATCAATCGTTACAAGGGTTTCTGGCGGGGGTAGACCTGCCATTTGTGACCAGTCTGAGCGACAGTCATTATTATGTGCATGCTTTTGTGGAGGGCATTGGCTTGCATGAGATCAGGGATTCACGCACGCTGATGTTGCGCCAGCAATGGCAGCCGTTGCTGGACTGGATCGACAATCCTGAAGACGCCGGCAACAATGAAAACGACGCAGTGGATCCCACGCAGTACTAAATTGAAATATTTTTTAAACCGGCACAAAAATCCGCTGGTGACCCGCCGTAACATCCCGCACAGGGTAGCCGTATAATTCTTCCAGGCGGTCCGGGGTAAGCAATTGCTCGGCAGGGCCCTGCTGAATTTTCCCGTCATTAAACATCATCAGGATATGATCGCAAAACCGTGCTGCCATGTTCATGTCATGCAAAATCATTAGCGCGGCACGGCGTTGATTAACCACCTTGTCTTTTAGTAGTTGCATAATGATCATTTGATGATGGATGTCCAGATGATTGGTGGGCTCATCCAGCAACATTGTGTCAGGATTTTGCGCCAGCAATGTGGCGATGGCGACCCGCTGACGCTCGCCGCCAGACAGCGTGTTGATAGTGCGGTTTTCCATGGTTTCCATACCTACCAACTGCAGTGCTTGCCGCGCCCGCTCTATATCGTCGTTGGATTCCCACTGCCAGTGATCAATATAAGGATGACGTCCAATTAGCACCGTTTCCATAACCGTGGCAGGAAAGGGATCGGCTTTATCCTGAAATAAAACGCCCCGTTGCCTGGCCAGTTCACGATGCGCGTATTGGGATAAAGGCATTTGCTGATAAAAAACGGTACCATTGTCGGCGTCGCGCAGCCCCGCCAACGTATGGAGCAGGGTGGTTTTACCAACGCCATTGACGCCCAGTATGCCCCAGCTTTCACCGGCATTAACGCTGAGCGACAGGTCATGGCATATCACCCGGCCGGCGATGGTAACGTTTAACTGAGAGGTTGATAACAATGTCGTCATGGTCATAGTTGCTGGCTGCTGCGGTGCAGTAAAAACAGGAATAACGGTACGCCCAGTAACGCCATGATGACGCCCACCGGCAATTGTTGCGGTGCCATGATGACCCTGGCGACGGTATCGGCGACCACCAGCAGGCAGCCCCCGAGCAAAGCACTACCGGGCAATAGCCAACGATGGTCGGTAACACCGGTGAGCCGCACCAGATGCGGCACAATAAGCCCTACGAAACCGATGGTGCCGGCGGTGGTCACTGCCGTTGCTGTTAATAATGAAGCACAGACATAAATAAACCAACGCAGCTTTTTCACCTCCACGCCCAGCGCGCTGGCCTGCATCGCGCCATGCAACAGCACATTCAGGCGGCGGGCGAACACCATGGTGATGACCAGCCCTGCCAGCAGTACGATCACCGCGGGCCAGATGGATTGCACATAGGTCAGGTCTCCCATTAACCAGAACAACATGCCATGGAGGTTACGCTCCGGTGAGATGGCTAATATAAAACTCACCAATGCGCCCCAGCCTGCGGCAATAACGACGCCGGTCAGCAACAGGCGGGTCGATGACCAGCTGCCCCGCCCCTGCGCCAGGCCGAATACGATGAGCATGGATAGCAGGGCACCGGCAAAGGCGCTGCCGGTCAACCACCAGCCCCCGGCACCGGTCAGCATGGCCAACAGGGTTGCCACCGCGGCGCCACCGGATATGCCCAATACATAGGGATCGGCCAGCGGGTTGCGTAGCAGGACTTGCATCAGCACACCTGCCATGGCCAACAGGGCACCGCAACTAAAAGCTCCCAGCGCCCGCGGCAGCCGCAATTGAAGGATAACCTGGGATTGTTGATTGCCATGGCTCTGGGTAAGCGCCTGCATAATCTCCTGCCACGACACCGGTACGCTACCCGTGCCAAGGGCGATCAGTATGACAACCGGCACCAGCAGCAATAACCCGGTCACGATAATATTGTTGCGGCTTTTGAGGCTATTGCTGGGCACGATAGGAACTATAAAGGTGGGTGCGTATCAGCCCCTGAGGCTGATAATGTCCCAGCCGCGCTCGCGGGCGTGTTGTTCCAGGGTAAGGTCCGGATCCACGGCGACGGGGTGACTCACCCGTGACAGCAGCGGGATGTCGTTGTGGGAATCACTGTAAAACCAGCTGTCCTCGAGGGTGCCGCCATGCTCCTGCAGCCACCGCTCGAGCCGTTCCACCTTGCCGTGTTGAAAGCAGGGGGTGCCGGCAACCTGGCCGGTATAGCGCTTGCCATCGAATTCCGGTTCCGTGGCGAGGATATGCTCCACGCCAAAGGCCGTCGCGATAGGTTGGGTGACAAACCGGTTGGTGGCGGTAATGATCAGCGGTGTATAGGTTTGTTGCTTGTGCCGCGCGATCAGCTCAACCGCCTGGGGCAGCATGATGGGCCGGATTTTCTGTTCCAGAAATTCGCGATGTAACCGGTTCAGCGTCGCGATATCGTGCTCAGCCAACGGCTTCAGGCTGAACGCCAGAAATTCGAAAATATCCAGAGTCCCGGCTTTATATTCCTCGTAGAACCGGTTATTTTCCTTTTCATAGACTTCGCCATCCACAAGGCCTTGTTCAATAAGGAATTCTCCCCACAGATGGTCGCTGTCACCGGCCAGCAACGTATTATCAAGGTCAAAAATCGCTAATTTCACTATATTATCCGTAGAATATTATGTTAACTTCGAGACGCGGTCCCTGGGTTACACGAAAATTTTTACTAAAATGAAGGGTATAGCTTTTTCGGTATCACTATCAGGCGTTATTGTAACGACAATTATTGGGCAACGGGCCGTAAATTTGCCATTGTGCGGGCGCTTGTGGAAAAATCAAGATATCCACAAACTAAGTTGTTGATTTAGACTGTGATCGATTCAGAAGGGTACAGAGCCAACGTCGGCATCATTCTGTGCAATACCAGTAACAAGGTATTGTGGGCGCGCCGTATTGGTCAAAACGCATGGCAGTTCCCCCAGGGCGGGATTAAACCCAACGAAACGGCGGAGCAGGCCCTGTATCGTGAATTGTGGGAAGAGGTAGGCCTGGGACCCGATCAAGTCGATGTTCTGGGCGCGACCTCTGGCTGGCTGCGCTACCGATTACCCAGGGCCCTGATGCGGTTTGATGAAAAGCCAGTTTGTGTTGGCCAAAAACAAGTCTGGTATTTACTGCGCTTCGCGGGCAATGAAGGCGAGGTGAGACTGGACTGCGGGGATAAACCGGAGTTTGACGGTTGGCGCTGGGTTGATTATTGGTACCCACTAAAGGAAGTGGTCGCGTTTAAACGCGATGTGTACTGCCAGGCGCTAAACCAATTTGCACCGATCCTGGGCTGCTCGGTTCCGGCGACATTACAAAAGTAAAAAAATTACCCCCAATTTTTTTTAGTATTCATTAGTAATAGAAACAGTTTAATAGAGCGACGGCACGGGTTCGACGGCGACATCCCATTTACGACACAATGGTAGTACATAACAGGATCGCGCCGGTAACGGCCGGTTGTGAATTGCGGTCTGAAAAATACCGCGGTTGTCACGGACCGGTTCAATGACAGGGATTTTGCAAAGGCAATGATAAGGTGGTGTGATGCTCGATACACTGCGGCGTATCGTACAAGAAGTTAATGCGGCCAAGGATCTGGACGAAGCGTTACAAATTATTGTAATGCGCGTGAAGGCTGCAATGGATGTTGACTTGTGTTCCGTTTATCTGACCGATCATTCCCGCAAACAAAATGTACTGATGGCGACGGATGGTTTAAATCCGGCCTCTGTCGGTAAAGTCCGTCTCGCATTTCACCAGGGGTTAACCGGCCTGGTGGGTGAACGCGAAGAGGTGGTCAATACCGCCAATGCCCCCGGTCATCCCCGTTACCAGTTTGTACCCGACACCGGCGAAGAAAAATTTCACGCCTATCTTGGTGTTCCTGTTATTCATCATCGAAAATTGCTCGGTGTGCTGGTGGTGCAACGCCATGCCAGCGAAGAATTTAACGAAGACAATGTTACTTTCCTGATTACCATCGCAGCACAGCTTTCCGGTGCCATTGCCCATGCCGAAGCCAGTGGCGGCGTCAGTGTCGTGGAGCAATCCAAGGTACGTAGCGCCGCGCCGTTCACCGGACAACCCGGTTCACCGGGGGTGGGCGTGGGTACAGCCTTTGTGCTGTATCCATCCGCGGACCTGGATGCCATTCCCGATCGCACCATCGATGACCTTGAAAAGGAAGAACAGATTTTTCGCATTGCGGTTGATGGCGTCAAGGATGATATCAAACAACTGCTGGGTCGTTTAAGCGGCCGCCTGCTGGCGGAAGACCGCGCATTGTTTGATGCTTATTTGTTGATGCTGGAGAATGAATCCCTGGTTGGCGACGTGGTGAAACGTATCCAGCAGGGTAACTGGGCGTCGGGCGCATTGCGCGACAGTATCCGGGAACATGTCAAGGCCTTCGAGGACATGGAGGATCCTTACTTGCGCGAACGCGGTGAAGATGTTCGTGATCTTGGCCGGCGCATTTTGATGCGCCTGCAAAGCGGCGGTGAAACCAGTGCGCGCAATTATCCACGTAATACCGTTTTAGTGGGCGAGGAAATTACCGCCGCCATGTTGGCGGAGGTGCCCGTTACCCAGCTGGCCGGCGTGGTTTCGGTAACCGGTTCGCGCACTTCCCATGTTGCGATCCTGGCGCGCGCCATGGGAATTGCCGCGGTGATGGGTACGGACATACCCGTGAGCCGTATCGACGGCATGAGCATGGTCGTGGATGGTTACCGCGGCCGGGTTTATGTCTCGCCCAGTAAAGTCGTGCTGGATGAGTTTAACCGGCTGGCCAAGGAGGAACAGGAGCTGTCCGCCGACCTGGCATCGTTACAGGATTTGCCCTCGGAAACACCGGACGGTTTACACGTTCCCCTGCACATCAACAGTGGGTTATTGGCAGATTTAATTCCCAGGGATAATAACGGGGCCGAAGGTATCGGTCTTTACCGTACCGAATTTCCGTTCATGATCCGTGACCGGTTTCCCGGCGAAGAAGAACAATACCAGATTTACCGGCAGGTATTGCAGTCTTTTAATAACGGGCCGGTTACGTTGCGGACGCTGGACGTGGGGGGCGACAAGGCATTGCCCTATTTCCCCATTCGCGAAGACAATCCCTTTCTGGGGTGGCGCGGTATTCGTATTACCCTGGATCACCCGGAAATATTTCTTGTTCAGCTGCGTGCCATGTTGCGGGCCAGTGAAGGCATCGACCATATGCAGCTGTTGTTGCCCATGATTAACAGCGTGCACGAAGTGGATGATTCGCTGGCGATACTCAAGCGTGCATTTGACGAACTTGTTGAGGAGGGTTTTAAAATTGAAATGCCCAAAGTGGGCATTATGATCGAAGTGCCTTCCGCGGTTTACCAGGTGCGTGAATTTGCGCGCCGGGTGGATTTTCTGTCAGTGGGCACCAATGATCTGACGCAGTATTTATTGGCAATTGACCGTAATAACCCGCGGGTAGCCGAATCCTACGACGCGCTACATCCCGCGGTATTGCGGGCCATTATACAGGTGGTGGAGGGAGCTCATGCGGAAAACAAGCCGGTCAGTGTGTGTGGTGAAATGGCCGGTGATCCCGCCGCCGCGATATTGCTGGTGGGCATGGGTGTTGACAGCCTGAGTATGAGTGTCGCCAACCTGCCGCGCATCAAATGGGTAGTGCGCAACTTTACCTCCGGTCGCACCAGGCGATTGTTGGCCGAAGTGATCAGGTACGAAACTACCTCCGCTATTCGCTCTTACCTTAACTCGGTGCTGGAGGAAGCGGGTCTGGGTGGTCTGGTCCGGGCTGGTCGCTAAAGTCGGGCTAAATTTTGCGCCGCGTTAGTTTCTTTTTT
>JASFMT010000008.1:0-22769 GCA_050117455.1 Gammaproteobacteria bacterium
ATGACAGGTTTCTTCTTGACCGTTTTTTTCTTTTTCACGACTTTTTTAGCGCCGGCTTTTTTCTTGGCCGCTTTTTTCGCGGCCTTCTTTTTTGCGCCTTTTTTCGTTTTGGGAGCCGGTTTGGTCGTTGACAGTATCCGTCCTTTTAGATGGTCCAGCCGTTCGTATACCGTGTCGAACACGTCTTCGCCCACATCCTCGATATTCTGGATAATATCTTTGAACTGACGGGAAAACTCGGAACTGGAAACCCGGTTGGCGAACGCGGTGGTTCGTTCGGATATACCATCCGCGACCGATGTTGTGGTCTCCGAAACTTCGGAGGCGACATTTCTCGCCACCTGATTGACTTTGGTGCTGACCGTGTTAAGGCCTGATCGTAAGTCGGCGATGATTGCTTCACCCACGCGTTCTACATCGTGCAAAAGCCCCTCTCTGGGCTCTTCCGGGATTTCAGGCTTGATTGCTTTTTTCTTGGCCATTTCGGGCTCCCTTGTCGCAAATTGTCATTAATAATTTGAAAAATATTAAAACAATAAAACAAAAATATTTTGACATTGCGCAATAATATGTTGATTCGTGTTAGTTATTTACCGGGTTTTTGGCAAAGCAAATGTGACAAGATCGATGTATGTTAATATAGTGTTAATGTTATTATAATAATTGTCCGGGGACGTAGCGGTTATGAATATCGAGGCACTGGAATCCACTCACTTGACCAATGATGAACTGGCGGAACTGCAGTGGGCTTATGAGCGGCTGGAATATCCGTCGCTGGCCATCCGGTTGAGCAACTATATCGGAAAGCCGATCGAGGAAGGATTCAGGCTGCTGCCGGAAACGTGGTACAAAGCCATCCATAATACCGTGGAACTCAGCATTAGAAAATCTCTCGATGTGGCAATCGGGTCCATGGATCTGACCAATATCAAGGTTACCAATAACCAATTTCACAAATTAATGGCGGCGGGTTCCGGTGCTGTGGGTGGGTTTCTGGGACCGCTCACCTTGTTGGCCGAGTTACCTTTTATGACAATGTTGATTTTAAGGTCCATTGCCGAGCTTGCCCAGAAAGAAGGCGAAGACCTGACCCTGGCGGAAACAAGGCTGGCGTGCATTGAGGTATTTGCACTGGGCGCCCGTTCCAGGGCCGATGACGCGGCGGAAACGGGGTATTATGGTGTGCGGACGATGCTGGGATTTTATTTCTCCGGCTCCATGGTCAACGTGACGGAACATAAAACGGTTACGGTTCCGGGCGGAATTGAATTGATAAGGGCTGTTGCCGCGCGCTTCAGTTTGGTCATCGAGGAAAAGACAGCTGCCAGGATGATACCCATCGCTGGTGCTGTGAGCGGCGCCGCGTTGAATTTGATTTTCATGAATCATTTTCAGGATGTAGCGCGAGGCCATTTTATTGTCCGCCGGCTTGAGAGAAAATACGGTTCAGCAACCATCAAACGATTGTACCAACTACTCGTCAAGCGCGAAGAAAAATCCCGCAAAAACTATAGTCCCCTGGAAGGCTGGTAATGGCGCATGGGTTTCCCGAGTTGTAATAAAACTGCAACAATTATTACGTGCCATTACCGCTAACAGCACATTCCATATTTTCAGAAACCCTGGCTGAAGTTATGGGATAGCGCTATGTACGTCAGCGGGAAAATAGACGCTGCGTACGATCAGATAAACGATAAAACAAACAATCAGGGTCCAGGCTTCATATTTATTCAGGTCTTCCCGCCAGCGCAGAAAACCGTATAAGAGTACGGCGGTGGCGATTTTTACCGGCAGGTCGTAAGATACAAACACGTTGGCGATGGTATATTGCGATATAACCGCGCCAATACCGATGCCCAGTAAGGGATTGGTAATGTTGCTGCCAATGAGTATGCCGGCGGAAATACCTTTTTGTCCCTTGAATATGGATATTAACGAGGTCGTAAGCTCCGGCAAAGCCGATGCAACACCAAGGACCACCACGCCGAATAAGGATGCGCTGACGGGCAGCAGGGCGACCAGCCGGGTGGCGGAGTCCACCACGCGGTCGGTGACGATCGCCATAATGGCAAACGCAAGCAGGATCAGGAACAGGGCCAGTACGGTGTGTTTTCTACCCTGGCCGCCATTGCTGTTAACCTGGGTGATTAAATGATTCTGCTTGGCCAAAAAGACCAGATAGGCCACATAGGCGATGATCAGTATTGCGCCTTCAAGGCGGGTGATGAGTCCACCCAGGCAAAAAAACCATACCAACAATGATGCGCCTACCAACGTACCGATTTCCCGCATCAATGAGGCCCTTTTCACAATGACCACGCCCACCAAACCCACCACCGGTAATACAAAATTCTGCTGAAAAATGTCAGAACCAATGTTTGTACCAACCAGTAGTCCCGATATCGGATTCATGGTTTCCGGTTGTCGAACGATGGTGATACTGCCAATGATGTGAGTAAAGATTTCGGGAATACTGGTGCCGATAGACAGCACCGTGAGGCCAATAAACGTACCTGACAGTTTAAAGTGTTCAGCCAGTTCAATGGCGTTTTTGATAACGATTTCGCCCAGCGCGAGGATGATGGCAAAACCAATTAATACCGTTAGAAAATCAAATACCATCAATTTTTGTTACAAAAATACAAAAAGCGGTTTATTCGCTTATATGAGATAAGTTAAATATCGCTATTGGTCAGCTGGCTTTATGTTGTTGCGTCTTATGGGCGGGTTGTTCTTCCGTTGTTTGGTCCGGCAAGTGCTTTTGTGCCCGCTTTCCCTCAAGATCTTTGCGAATATGTTCCGTAAGGCCGAATTGTTTTCCAAGGTAGAATCCCAGTGCAAATACAGCAGCATTTACCATCAGACGGCCTATCATGTCGAACTCCCAAGCATATTTACCAACAGGGGGGCATGAAAGATGAAAACCCCCAACCTCAACTAAGCCATCGAAATATTACAGTTTGATGACAGAACTAAACTATCATTATAAAAAACGGTAAGTGTTGATTTATATCTGGTTCTCAACTCACGCGGGTATTAAAATAAATATTATGTACGCCAGCGGTCTTAATAAACTGTGTTACAAGTTGATGAAACGGGTAGATATTTTAAATTATGTTGGATTTTCATGGGATTAAGGTTGTCAGTTTTTTACCGGGACGCGTCCGTCTCAAGGTAGACAAACTGCAGGACGATGCGAAATTTGCCAAAAAGGTGGAAGGCAAGCTGTCGAAACTTGCCAGTATCAATCTGGTTGAAGCGGATCCGGGGGCGGGTAAAGTATTGATCAAATATGACCGGAAGTCTCTTAAGGATCAAAAAAACATCGATGCACTGATCAAGAGCCTGCATGCATTGTTTCCTGACGCCGATATCGACAAATTGAAATCAATGTTATCCTAAGTTACTGTTTATGGATCAAAACGACGTTTCCCTTGATGATCGTCAAGGACGAAGCGGCCGGCAGTACTTACAGTCAGTCTGTACTTTTGATTTTATTTTGTAATAAAAGAAAAAATTCAATGTGTTAAATGGTTTTCCGGGCAGCTGGAAACAGGATGGTGACGGTATAAAAAATGGCGATTGAAGACGCGTTTAAGAGCGGCATCGGTAAGGGCGTCGCCCTCGGCATTGGTGCGGCGATTATAGCCCCCGTCGTGTTGCCGGTACTGATCAAGGCAGGTCGGCCATTGACCCGCGCAGCTATAAAATCCGGTTTGCTGCTTTACGACAAAGGCCGCGAGACGCTTGCCGAACTGGGTGAAGTTGCTGAAGATCTGGTAGCCGAGGCGCGTGCCGAGATTGAACAGGAACAACAATACGACAACGTGGATGATCTCGGTGAGAGTGTCGCCGCCGATACTGAGTCCACGCAAACAGCATCTGCAGCAACCACGGAAACCACAAGCGAAAGCTAATTCTACAGCCTGGTATTGATTCAATAGGTGACAATGATGAAACCGGTTGGTTATCTCATCCATACGGCACCCGGCCGTTACCGCTTGAAAATTCCTGCCAAGCGTCATGACATGGCATTTTTTGAAAATCTGGAAGATGAGTTCGGTGGTATTGCGGGAGTTGAAACTGTCAGGTTGAACACGGTTACCGCCAGCGTCCTCATTGAATATGAACGGGATGATGATCTGCGCGACCAACTAATGTCGCGACTAAGCAGTTCCGAACATTTTGAGTTGGTGGAAGAACCAATGCCGGTGGCGATATGGCAAGACGCCTCAAACCGGTTAAAGAGTATTGACGCTTTTCTAAAAGACAGCAGCGGCGGGCAGGTGGATTTTCGCTCGGTGTTGTTTGTGCTTTTTGTGTTACTGGCGGTTCGGCAATTGCAGCAGGGATCGGTGCTGGGCTCCGCATCCAATCTGCTCTGGTATGCCACCCAACTGATCATGAATAAAAAGTAATATCGGCATCGTTGCCAGTCACTCCTTCAACGCCTCCGCGATGTCCGTTTTTTCCCACGGCAGGTTTAATTCGTCGCGGCCGAACTGGCCGTAGCTGGCCAGTTTCTGATAAAAGCCATCTTTAGTGATCGCCGGTAAGTGGCGCAGATTGAAGCGCGCGATGATAGCCGCCGGGCGGAAGTCAATGTGCTGCTTCAGATGTTCTGTTAATGTATCTTCATCCACCCGGGTGGTGTCAAAGGTTTCTACCTGTATGCTCACCGGTTGCGCCTGTTCAATGGCGTAACTGAGCTGTACTTCACATTCATCGGCGAGGCCGGCTGCCACGATATTTTTGGCGGCATAACGGGCAATGTAGTTACCTACGCGGTCAATACGGCTGGGATCCTTGCCACTGAGTGCTGCGGCACTATGACGGCAATACTGGCCATAGGTATCCGTCGCGTTTTTTCGGCCGGTCAACCCGGAGTGAACAGCGGGTCCTCCCCTGGTGATGGGACCGGCGGGATTAATATATACCCGTGTTTTCTGGTCAAACCGCACAGCTTCCGGTTCGATCACCGGCTTTAGAACCTGGTCCGTGATATCTTCGAACATGTCATGCAGTCCGGACTGGTCCAGTTTGTGATGGGCAGTAATCAGGTTGATGCTATGAACACGGTAAGGGCGCTTGTCGCGGTATTCCACGGCCACCTGGGCCGTGGCATCGGGTAGTAAATAAGTTAATTTTTCCTGCAGGCGTAAACTATCCAGGCGTTTTACGATACCGTGGGCCAGATGAATAGGCAGGGGCATCAGGTTCTCGGTCTGGTTGCAGGCAAAACCGAACACTGTGGCGTGGTTTTTCGCGGGAAATTGATCGAAATCGTCTTGTGATAGTGCGGTTTCATCAACGGTGCTATAGAGTTCGGCGGGCAGCTCGTTGAAGTTAGTCAGAATGGAACAGTCGGTGGAATTAAAGTCTTCACCGGTATACTGAATCTGCCGGATCACATCCCGCGCCGTCTGTGGTATGTCGATGGATGCCCCGGAATAGAACCGTGCCGAGATGAATATAACGCCATTGGCAACGGCGCTTTCCGCGACAATCCGCGAAAAAGGATCGCCACTGAGGTATTTATCCACGATGGCGTCACTAATGATGTCACACAGTTTGTCCGGATGGCCGGCGGATACGGATTCTGACGTGAACACGAAATTGGATTTCATGATGGGCTCTCCTTGTCGGCCAGGTTATCAGGCGGGCCGCTATCGGGTTCCAAAACATCGCGGCGATCATTACGTGTGGTTTCCTTTATGAATTCGTTGATGATAAAAGGCCCGGTTGCGGTGCCGCCAACCACCAGCATATCCAGCAATCCAATAGGCGTTGACCCCAGTAACTTGCGCAGTCCCGGGATCGCCATGGCGGCCACCTGCAATACCAGCGTCCCGCCTGCCGCCAGGTCTAGAGCATGGTTGCGGGGCAAACGTTCATTGCTGAAAATGGAATAGTTTTCGGATCTTGTGCTGTAGGAATGGACCAGTTGCGCTGTGGTGAGCGTGTTAAATAATAACGTATTGGCCTGCGCTCCGGGGCCATAACGCAAGGCGCCGTAAGCATAACTGGCGAGACTCCCGGCGGTGATGACGGCTGACTCGCGCGCCATCTTGTATAAATCCTGGCGCCGGATAATTTCTTCTTCAGGATTGCGTGGTGGTTGTTGAATGATATCCGGTTCCGCCGCTTCCATAGATAATGCCAGTCCCGGAAAGATATCCGTCACCAGGTTGATCCAGAGTAGTTGCATGGGATTGAGGATCTGACCGGCTCCCACGCTTACACCGGCCAGCATCACTTCGATCTCCGACAGGTTAGTGGATATCAAATAGTGAATGGTTTTGCGTATATTGTTATAAATCGTGCGTCCCTGGTGCACCGCCTCAACCATGGTGTGCAGATTGTCATCTTCCAGCACCACGTCGGAAACAGAGCGGGCTACGTCGGTGGTTGCACCGCCCATGGCGACACCGATGTCCGCCGCCTTGAGCGCCGGTCCATCGTTGACACCGTCACCGGTCATGGCCACCACTTTACCCGACTGCTGCAACGCCTGAACAATTTGAAGTTTATGGGCCGGGCTGACCCGGGCGAAGACATGGACCTTATCTACCAGGCCTTTAAGTAACTGCGGATCCAGTTTGTCCAGCCGCGTGGAGTCCAGAATTTGCAGTGGCTCGCTGTCACTGAGTTTCAGTTGTTTACCAATTGCATAGGCAGTCGCCGCCTGGTCGCCGGTAATCATCATCGTGTGAATGCCGGCTTCGTGGAAGGTGTGGATCAAGTCTGTCATGCCGGTGCGCAACGGATCGATCATGCCCACCAGGCCCAGCCAGGTGAGTTGCCGGCAAAAATGTTCTTCGTCCAGATCGTGTTCCGCATAGGCGATACCCAGTACCCGTAACGCATCGCCCGCCATGCGGTCATTGGCATTGGTAATTTGTTGCCGGACACCGTCGTTTAATGCATGTTGTTCACCGTCTTTCAAATACCAGGCGCAAAGTCCCAACAATTGTTGCGGGCTGCCTTTTACCGCGACCAGTTGCCGGTTCGCTGAAATCTTGTGGCAGGTGCACATGTACGGCCGCTCTTCGGAGCGGAACTGGGTCTTGTAGCGGGGATACGCTTGTTGCAGTTGTGCTATATCCATTCCCGAATTCATAGCCAGTTCCACCAGCGCGTTTTCGGTGGGTGATCCATTAAATGCATTGCCGGTGTTCTTGGCGTCGAACTCAGTTTCATTGCACAAAGCCGTCACCTGAAGCAGCCGGACATATTCATCCCTTTGCAGGGGATCTAGCACTGCACCATTCACCACGAATTGATATTCGGAAATGGCCGCTGATTCCAGGCCGATATGTGCCGCCACGGCCTGCATCTTGTTTAAGGTTAAGGTGCCGGTTTTATCCAGGCAAAGCACCTGCACCGAACCCAGGGTTTCGACGGCATTGAGATGACGGATCGCCACATTGTGGCGGTGCATGTTGCGGATACCCAGTGCCAGAGTGGTGGTGGCGACGGTGGGCAAGCCTTCGGGAACCGCGGCAACCGCCAGGGAAATGGAACTTTTCAGCATCTGCAGAAAGCTTTGCCCCCGTAGCAAGCCAATGGCGAATACACCAACGCAAACGGCGCTGCTGATAACCGCCAGCTGCGTGCCGATTTTGCCCAGCTGAATCTGCATGGGCGTTTCCGGGGAACGGGCTTCTCCCACCATGGACTGGATCTTGCCGATCTCGGTATCGGCACCAACCGCGGTAATCGCTACCACTGCATTGCCACCGGTGACCATGGTGCCCTTATACACCATATTAAAACGTTCCGCTAACGGGGTATCCAGTTCGGCGGTAAATGTTGCCGATTTTCGTACCGGCACGCTTTCCCCGGTTAATGCTGATTCATCGACGGTAAAACGTTTGCTTTTTAAAACACGTCCGTCGGCGGCAACAAAATCACCGGGGCTTAATAGCAGGACGTCGCCAATAGTGACTTCATTATGGGGTACCTGGCACACCACGCCATCGCGAAGCAGGCGGGCGTAACGCGGCCCGGGTTTGGTTAAAGCGCTGATGGTCTGTTCCGCCTGGCGTTCGGTAAAAAAACCGATACCGGCGTTAATCGCAACCACGCTCAAGATCACGGCCGCGTCCACCATGCCGCCGGTGGCGATGGAGATCACCGCTGATGTTGCCAGCAGGGCAACCGGCGCCGTCGTCACCTGTTCCATTAAAATGGCCAGCTGTGAACGTTTTGCAAGTTGCGGAAGTTCATTGTGGCCATAAATGTGTAAACGGCGTTCCGCTTCGTCGGCTGTCAGACCGCGTTCCATGTCAGTGGCCGTCGTCAAAATGACTTTATTAACGGCATGGGTATGCCAATGGCTTTCCGGTGATGGTTTGGTTTTTTGATGGCGTTCCGGTGCCGGGCGGGAACGGATTGCGGCCAGTTGGTCCTTGATGAATGTGACAAGTTCATCGGTTTCGGCTTCGTCGCGCTTGCGAACAATTTTTACCGGTTTCCGGTTGGTGTATCGGGCACTGGTAATCGCCCGGTGGGTGGCTTTTTTCACCCAGACTAAAAGATCCCGGGCGGGTATTTCCGGATCAAATCGAACCAGGACGTTTCCGGTCTGCACACTGGTATCAGCCGAGTGGATAACTTTTATCGCGGAGAGTTGCTTGCTCAGTAGTTTTTCAAATTCCGGCTGCCGGTATAAAACATTGATGTGTATCCGGGCGCGCCCCGGTATACGGGCGTGGCGTATGTTGACAACCACCGATGTAAAACGCTGGTGAAAACGCGGCAGTTCCTCGCCGGTTTTAGTGTCATCCGGGACGGGATTATCGGTCAGGTTATGCACGGGTGAAAACGGGTAATCATTATCGGTGGTACTAATTAAAGTATGCGAAAATATTAGCAATTTTATTGAAAATGACACATTGAGGTACGTCAAGCCGGTATCCGATATATCTATTTACGGATGGGCTAAACGTAACAAAACGCTAATTTAAAGCCATTGGTTTTTCAACCAAACGGTAACGGCAAGTCATTTAACGGTTAAAGGTTTTTTCTGTTTGGCCTTTTCTTCGGTTTGCCAGGTAATGCGAATATTCAGCCGGTGTTTTGAATCGTCCTGGTTGGCGGTCACTTTGAGGTTTAACAGGCCTTCCGGTTCCATGATGATTTCACCGTCTTCGTCGCTAAACGATACCTTGCCTTTGGCGATGCCCCGGGTGATGGATTTGAGAATGTCCTGTATGGTTTTAGCGTCCTGCAGGGACTCGTGCCGGAAGGTGTTCTTACTTTGTCGCATTTCGTTTCTTTCCTTGTGACTTGATGTAAAGTTCAGGTTCGAAAACTTTGGCATAGGGGTAATCGGTACTGATGCCAATGACGTGACCTTCGGGACGGACAATGGTGACACCCACGCCGTAACCATCCAGCCCTTCTTTTTTACGGGAGTTGCGGTCCATGGTCATATCGCTTTCGATATGGATCATTCCCTGGCGCAGCATGATGCGCTGGCCATTGGTGCGATTGCGATGGCCATGGACAACAGCGTGAACACCCAGGCGATAGGCTTTTTCCACCCCGTGATGAGTCAGCGGCATGTCTACGTCGCGGTACTTGGTGCGCATGGTATTGGCCAGGGCGCCATAATAGAATTCGAACAGGTCGTGCTTGATTTGTTTGCGGAACAATTTATTCAGGTAATTGAAGCTTTCTTCCTCAACGGTATTAATGATGCGGTCGTCGAAACCGGCATGAATAAACAGGAAAGACCCTTCGCGATACAATAATTGCATGTCACGGAAAAACCAACCAAATTCCCCTTTGGGCTTAAGAAACAGTTTTCTGCATTTAAGCGCAGTGGCATAGACGTCGCGCATGGTCAGGCCGGCTTCGTTGCAGGCGTCCTCAAAACTGTCGAGCTTTTTGCGCATGCGCACCAGTTCCCGCTCGATAGTTTGTTCCGGCATCAGCCAGGCCGCTTCTTTGGGAAATGTTTCGAACCAGTGTGCTGAAGGATAAAGTTTGCGGCGGCACTTGCGTTCATCGGGAATGCCGCGCAGGGCTTTTTTGTTGCCGAGGTATTCGGTGTGGATTTCTTTTAACAGGGGCACGACCTTTGGTCCCATGCGCAGGAACAGGTGTTCCGTGCGCGGGTCACGCTCCAGTCCCATGGCGCGAATACCCATCAACAACCGCATGTCATGATTACCGGCCAGTAATTTGACCCTGGCGCCGCTATCCATGAGGTTGCGGATGCTGCGCAGCAACTGCAGGTTGCTGGGTCCCTTGTCAAGGCAATCACCGCCGATGATAAATACACCCTTGCGGCCGTCGGCCGTCAATTTAATATCCTGGTGACCGGGACCGGTTTTTTTAACACCACCCGACGCCACCAGCGACGCGGCAAAAGCTTCCGCATCGGCATGGGGATCGGCCAGGAAATAAATGGGATGCTTCGGCCATTTCCAGGGACGGTGAGATACGGCCCGTTGCAGGGTTTCGGCAATCGCGTGATGATTTGACCGGTCCTTGGCCAGTGACCGGTGTTTGCCGAAATCCCACGGTTCGCCCGCTGAAGGTAAACCTTTGCGTATCCACTGGCTGCCTTTGTAGCGGGGAATAACACCGTTGTGTTTAAGGGTTTGCATAATCAGCTAAATCTCATGTTACTAATTCAATCACCGACATTTATATGACATATTCATGACAATTGTATGAAAGTCTCTCTATGAAGTACCTGTATAATATTATTGAGTGTTTCAATCCAGGTATTTCAATCAGTGTAGTCGCCGCCGGTGTTCCGAATTTTCCATTCGCCGCCGATTTGCCGCCATTGGTGATCGGCCTTGTTATCGGGGATGTATTCAATGTAAACCGGTTGCGCATGGTACATACTGAGTCGCGCGATATCATCAAACTCCAGCACACCTAAATGGTAGGCGGCATGGCGAAAGGCGGCGCCATGGCCAACGAACAATTTCAGCGTGCCTGTTTTCGCGTTTTGCGCCAATGCATCCATGCGGTTCTGCAAGTGAGCGGCAACTCGGGCGCCGGCTTCCATCAGCGATTCCGCTCCTTGTAGTGGCAGCCGGTAATGACTGTTGGACTTCCAGTCGCGCGGCAATGGTGGGAAACGGGGGTCTTCGCGGACAATGGTTTCGACCTGGTTCATGGTGAGGTTGTTAGCGCTGCCCAGGCTGCGTTCTGCCAGGTTATCAAATCCAATTACCTCTAGTGGCTTAGCGAAAAGATCACTGAGTTGATCGGCAATGATGCGGGCGGTTTGCCAGGCGCGGAGCAGTTGTGAAGTATCCACGACGGGGGACAATGACCAGCCATTACTGACAATCGTTTCCCGTAGCATCGATGCGGCTTGCCGTGCCTGCTCTTCACCCTCAGCGGTTAATGCAAAAGGCTGGTGCGCGCTGGGCGTATCCGGCAGTTGCCGGTATTCTGCGTGTCTGATAATAGCGGCGATTAATCTTGGCATGGGATTATTCTGTTGTAACGAGTTTTTCCAGGGTTAGTACCATGGGCTCCAGTTCCGGCTGCTTCAGCAGGTCCGCGGCTTCACCGGCAGCAACCCATTGACGGTTACGGTGACGTTCCTGCCATTCATTATCCGGCAACTGACGGGTTACCTTCATGGGGTAAACAGAAACGGTACAGGTGGCTCCCCATTTTGCGTAGTCATATGTGCCTAATGCTTCATTCGCCACGTCGCCTTCAACGCCGGCTTCTTCCCAGGCTTCCTTGGCGGCGGAATCCTGCAGGGTGTGGCCGGGGTCGGCGATACCCTTGGGGACCACCCAGTGCTTGTTTTTACTGGAGCGGATGAGCAATATTTCCAGGCGACCGTTATTGATCCGGTAAGGTATGACCGACGACTGGGTATAATAGTACGCAGGCCGGTCGCGAAGCTCATGGCTGTTGGGCATTGGATAAGGAAATTTTTTCGGCAGGGTCTTGGCGCGAGTCAGCTGTAACAGCTTTGCCGATCCCTGTGGAAGGGATTGCCAGTTGTCAGGCATCTCCAGCCGGGCGAGGGTGGCGGTGGGCAATACTTTACCATCTTCCTGTACCTTGATGGGTCCTTTGGCAAGGTATGTAAGCAAGTCTTCGAAACCGGGATTGTGTCCCACCAGCATGATGCGTTGGGCGTTTACAGGACAGTCGGCAAGGACCTGCAACAGTTCGTCAACATCCGCCATATAGATCCGTTTGTCTCGGGTAATCTTTTCCGCGTTCATGCCCATGGTCTTCCAGCATTTTTGCGCCGTGACCAGCGCCCGTTCGGCAGGGGAACTCACAACCAGATCGGGCACCAGTTCATGTTGCTGCAACCAGACACCCATCTGCTGTGCGCCGCGCTTGCCGCGGTTTTTTAAAGGTCGGTCGTAATCGTTGCAGTCAACGCTCCAGTCGGATTTCCCATGGCGAAGCAGTAACAGTTCACGTGTCATGTTGTTGATTCCATAAGCTCGTTAAGCCGTTGTGTTAACGCGGTAAAATCAATCGTACCGCTTGCCTCGAAAATGGCAACATTCTCAAGGAGGCTCAGATAGGCCTGATCATCCAGCGGCGTGTCGTCCTGGAAAAAACCGCCGTCCGCATATTGATAAAACGGGCCGGGAGATTTCATGATGGCGCCGAGTAAATCACGCCGCTCAGACAACTTAACCGGTTGCAATTGCAGTGGTTGATTACCCTGAGGCTGCCAATTTAAAACCACAAAGGCGGTCAATGGCGCACGGGCTGTAATGCGGTTTTGTCCGTACAGCTCATCAATAATGACGTCATATTTTTCTTCCAGTTGCCAGAGATCGTCCGCCGGCATGTCAAGTAAATCCTGGCGTTGTTCCTCGTCGATCAGCGGATGCAGCCGCGGATTATGAACAATGGTGCCGGGATTAATTCGCGGCAGCTTGGGAATACCAGCGGCATCGATGATCCCGTTATGCTTTTTGATAAACAACCGGTCATTGGTGAGATAATTAATATCAGGATTATCCAGCACCTGTAACATCAGGGTGGATTTGCCGCCGCCGGAAAAGGCGGCGATTCCCAGTGCTTTATCTTTGTAAACGACACCCGCGGCATGACAAATCAACCAGCCGCGCTGCTGTAGCCAGTTCATGTATTGCGCGTTGATGAAATTAATTAACTGGTTGTCATAGCGAAGGCAGGGGCCGGCGGCGATGCGCTGATGTTCACTTTGTAAAAACACCATGCCCGTTCGTACCTTGCGTACCAGCCGTGCTCCCGGCAAATCGAAGTAGCTGTCCTTGCGGCCAGTTTTGCCCGGTTCCCGTTGCCAGTCTTTAAACACGATATCCAGTTGTGGCGCGTCGCGCTCGATGGCGATGATGTCAATGTCCGGTTCTTTGTCTGTCTCGATGACATGGGAGAAATAACTGCAAAGTTGCTCGACAAGAGGTGCCGAATTGGAACGCACGCGCAGCGTGCAATCGCCCAGTGCCAACGTGAGTGACTGGTTGCACAGCGTAGCGCCGCCGTATAATGTGTCGACCACGTTATCAAGTTGCGAGGTCGTTAGCATCGTTCACCCAGTTTGTGCAGCGCATACTCCGTATAGCCACTGGCAGCATCAATACCTGCGCCTTCCAGGGCGCCGCGGAATCCACCGAACGCCGAGACTTCGAACACCACTGGCCCGTCAGTGGTTTCGGCGACATCAACGGTAGTGAAATCCAGTTTAAAAAGCGCCTGGGCACGGTGCGCCAATTGGATAACGTCCTCTGACGGTGAATAGGCTTCGTAGTGGCCGCCGCTATGGATGGTAGTGTCCCAGGCATCACCCTGTGGGACGCGGGCGTAACAGCCTAGGTAGTTACCACCCAGAAAAACCATGCCCAGATCCCGGCCGGGCAATTCAATCTTGCGCTGGATGTACATTACAGGGTTGTCGTGCTGAAACGACTCAATAGCAGTGTGAATGGTTTCATCGTCGGCATCCGCTTCAATGATCTGCATACCGCGCGCCTTGGTGGAAAACAGCGGTTTAAAGACGGCGCTGCCAAACCTCTTGACCGCCACGATAGCCGCATCAATGTCTTCTGTAATATACATATCCGGCATGGGAATGCCGCCATGGTGCAGCGTAACCGTACCACTAAGGCGGTCAATCAGTTTTACCATGCTATCGATGGGACTGAATATGCGAACACCCTGTTGCTCGGCGACGCGCAGTATTTCCAGCCGGTCCAGTGTGGCAGGACTGTATTCAGCGCTGATTTTCTTTACTATCAGGCCGTCCAGCTGGCAAAGGTCATGACCTTCAAACAACAACCGGTTTTGCATGAGATCAAGTTCGACTTTGCCCATGTCTATGACCAGGCGTTGGCCGGTGCGATGTTCCACCGCATCGGCGAGGGTTTCGGTGGACCATTTGCCGGGGATGCCCACGACGCCGATTTTTGGCGTTGTCGATCCCGGTTTCGTCACTGTTTTTTCACCCAACAAATATCTCCTTTACCGGCGTTTTGTACTTCGCGACCTCGCCGGGCTCCACATCAAGAACCTGCTCAATCAGGTAGCGGGCGCGCAGAAACATATCCCGTGCCAGCGATTTATCCAGTATGAATCTCGTGGACGTGGCGAACGAACGGGCCAGTCCCAGTGCCAGGCGCAGCTCGAAGGTTTCGTCTTCGACCTTGCGCGCATAGCGTCTGGCCATGCGGTAAAAATCCCCGGCCAGTTTCATGATCCGGTGCCGCCGCGGGGCATCGAGTATCTGTAAGCGGTAGTTGGATACCATGAACACCGAGATATCCTGCACATAGTCCATGTAGCGAGAGCGGTGCAAGTCAATAAAGTTAATCCGCTGTTCCATGGGATCGTAAATAATGTTGTCCACGTTGAAATCCCCGTGAATATAAACGGAGAAGGGCGCCTGCAAGTCACGCTCATACTCGCGTGCCTGTGCGACCAGGGCATCGAATGAACGGATGTCAACGCCACAGATAGTACTGTCGCTTTGCTGGAATTCCGGATGAATTCGATAAACATCGGGGAGGCGTTTTTCAAGTTGCTGCATAAACCGGGCGCAAACCGGCTTGTCGGTACGGGTTTCACGCCATACCGACTTGAGGGTGCGAACTAGTTGATCCAGTGCTTCCTGTACCAGTTCCGGTTCCTCATTCAACAATATCTGCTCAAACGTAAGACCGGGCAGGTGTTCGATTAACAAAGCAGCCGACTGGCCCCGTTTGTCGTAAGAGAGAATTTTCGGCGCCAGGCCGGGATAGATTTGATGCCAGCTTTTAACGCCCTTGCGTTCCTCCTTGACTTTACTTTTCTCGCCGTCTTTAAAGATGGCAACATAATCTTCATCGTTGTCGGCCGCGCTAATACCGGATATGGCGCTGCCGGAGCGCGTTGCGGCAATGGGTTCGATTTGTATGCCGTCGTCGGTATTGAGTTGTTGCACAGATGCCTGCAGTGACTGATAACGTTCGAAATTGACCGGCTGTCCAAGATTGGCGGAAATGATGGATTCGCTGACATCGAGCAACGCATCGCCCATTTGTTCAATGCAATGCGCCAGTAACAGGCCGCAGGTCAGATCCTCGGTATTTTTTTTCTTTTTGAGTGCCGCGTTATATTGTTTCAGTAACTTATTGTAATCGCGGTCCAGTTTAGCCTCGATCTGACCGATCTTAAGGGCCAACCGGGTATCATTATCCTGGATCGCCGGTTCCACCATGTCGATACCCCGCCGGACCCGTTCCAGCATAGGTCCATAGGCTTGCGGCTCAATGTGTTTTATATCCGTTAGATAGTCCAGCTGCTTGACGCAGTCCCGGCAAAGCTCGGCGATCCGGTCAAGATCGGTGGCGATGAATTCCACGGCGCGTAACGTTAACGTTTCCCGCCCGTTCTTTTTTGAGGATGCCAGTTTGTTCATGCAACTATTATGGATGCGCATTTTCAGGTTATAGGCGTAGCCACTGCGATCGAGGATACGTTGGGCCACCGCCGGTGACGGCGTGGTGAAGCAAGTTTGCAGGTTGGCGACCTGGGTATCTACCTCGATCGTTAAAAAACGCAGATTGTCCCTAATCGTCTTGGGAAGCTTTTTGGTCATGAAATGTTCCCAGGTACAGATCCCGGTCGTTATCCTGGTAATCCAGAATGTGGTCTGACAGGTATTGTGGATAAAGCGGCAATTGCGTTAATTGATTCAATTCCGTCCAGACCACCTCGACCTGATGTTTGTCGGGCCGGGGGCCGTTTCGCGGTGAATAGTCTTCGGCAATAGAGCAGACGAACAGAAATTCCACCAGGTGTTGCCTGACCGGTGGATCGGTGTCTTTCGTTTTATAAAAGTCAGCGATATGAACGAGGTTTCCAACCGTGACCGTGGTGTCAATTTCCTCGAGGCACTCCCGCTTGAGAGTGTCTATTAGGCTTTCGCCGGGATCCTGCGCGCCGCCGGGCAGGGCGTATCGTTCACCCCGGACACCACCCTGTTTGCGCAGTAGCAGAATTTTGTCATCATGGATGATGAGGGCGCGGGCCGCGTTTCGTATTGCCGGAATCAGGTCTGTCATAATACTGCATCTTCTATTTGTATGTTAACAACATAAATAGTTTGACAGATTGTTAGAACATTGTCTTTTACTTATATCAGTTTATCGTTAAGTTTGGCAATGTTCAGGGGTGGTCGCATAAATCGGAATTATTGCTGCGACATTGGCGGAATGCTGGTAAAACGCGTTTGTCATAAGGCTTTGCGCCGTGCCACATGATGATTGCGGCCGCGTTCAGGCCTTTGTGTTCGACAACGATTGTTCCTATCGCAGTTGCTTTGGAAACAAGTCACTCGGCAAGCGCGTTTCCGTGTTGCTGAGTTTTGCCAATCGCGTCAAGCTCTTTTTGTAATCGCAAACTGTCGATCTCACCGATGGGTAAACTGGTGAAAATCTTAATTCGGTTCTCCAGTTCGCGGAACGCCTGGCGAAACGCCTGCATGCACCTTACAGAATCGCCTTCCACCGCGGCGGGATCGGGAACGCCCCAGTGGGCCGTCATTGGCTGTCCCGGCCAGGCGGGGCAGGTCTCCGCGGCGGCCTTGTCACACACGGTAAACACGAATTCCATTTGTGGTGCATTAGGCCCGGCGAATTCGTCCCAGTTTTTGCTGCGCAGGCCCTCGGTGGGCATGTTTAACCGGTCCAAAAGCTCCAGTGCCAGGGGATTCACCGTACCCGCAGGGTGACTGCCGGCGCTGAAACCGCGAAACTTGTTGTGCCCCCAGAAATTGATTAATGATTCTGCCATAATGCTGCGCGCAGAATTGCCAGTACATAAAAACAGCACGTTATAGGCTTTGTCACCCATCACCTGACTCCTGTAATCGTTTTGACTGTGACAGTATCCGGTTGTTGTGTTTTCGCAACTTTACAGCGAAAGCCCAATGTTTTGCGTTCTGCATTCACCGCTGATTAACAGTTTATTCATTCCGGTCATCGGGATCAGCCGAAGCGGTGGCTGCCTGGTGGCGTACATCTTCGCCCTTGATGAAATAGATAACATACTCCGCCAGGTTGCGTGCATGTTCACCGATCCGCTCGAGCGCCTTCATTATCAGTGTCACGTTAATGACATGTCCGACGTTGCGGGCATCTTCCAGTACGAATGTCGCCAGACGGCGCAGGCTTGACTGGAATTCTTCATCCAGCTCGATATTGCCGGCGGCCAGTTGCTGGGCCCTTGGCAGATCAAAGGTGTCAAACACTTCCAGCGCATCGCTTAGCATTTGAAAGGATAACTTGCCCATGGTCCGGATATCCCGCAGCAAATGGGAACTAGGATCGTTGGAATCATTGTCATACATTTGGACGGCCTGGTTGGCAATGCGTGCCGCTTCATCACCAATGCGTTCGAGGTCGGTAACGGCCTTGGAGACGGCGGTGGTGATGCGCAGATCTTTCGCTACCGGACAACGCCGGGCAATAACTGTAAGCGTTTCATTGTCGATTTTAACTTCCAGTGCATCAACATCCGGTTCCCGGTCAACTACCAGGCGTGCCGCTTCCAGGTCTTTGTCAGTAACCGCCTTGATCGCCAGTCGCACCTGGTCGACAACCAGGCCGCCCATCTGCAAAATCAACATATGCAGATTATTGAGCTCACCATCAAAACGTTGCAGGGTGTGCCCTTCCATCGGTTGGATCATGTTTTCGTTTTCCTCTGTCATGATTCGATAA
Organism: Gammaproteobacteria bacterium; assembly: GCA_050117455.1. Lineage (GTDB taxonomy): Bacteria > Pseudomonadota > Gammaproteobacteria > SZUA-152 > SZUA-152 > JAKEGK01. Next base: position 18,204 of record JASFMT010000008.1, read on the forward strand.
AGCGTTTAATGGACTTAAAAAAACTTACGGCACTAATTAAACAACGTTAGCCAAACCGGCCGGTAATATAATCTTCCGTTAATTGATGTTCAGGATTGGTAAAGATGTCCTTGGTTTCGCCCACTTCGATCAGGTAACCCATGTGGAAATAGGCCGTACGTTGTGAGACCCGCGCTGCTTGCTGCATGGAGTGGGTGACGATGGCGATGCTGAAATGTTCCCGCAACTCGTCCATGAGTTCCTCTATTTTTGCCGTGGCAATGGGGTCGAGGGCGGAGCAGGGTTCGTCCATCAGGATCACTTCCGGACTGACCGCGATTGTGCGGGCGATGCACAGGCGTTGCTGCTGGCCGCCGGATAGCCCGGTGCCCGGTTGGTCCAGCCGGTCTTTCACTTCATCCCAGAGACTGGCGCGCTGTAAACTGGTCACCACAATTTCTTCCAGATCCTGCTTGTCGTTGGCCAGCCCGTGTATGCGTGGACCAAACGCGATGTTTTCCCAGATGGATTTTGGAAAAGGATTCGGCTTTTGGAATACCATGCCCACTTGCGCCCGCAATGGCACGACATCGATTCGGGGATCATTAATGTTTTCCCCGTCCATCATGATCTCGCCTTCAACCCGGCACCCGACGATGGTGTCGTTCATACGATTGAGGCAGCGTAAAAAGGTGGTTTTACCGCAACCCGAGGGGCCGATCATCGCGATCACTTCGTTTTTGCCAATATCGAGATTGATATCAAGGATGGCCTGTTTGTTCCCGTAATAGACATTGACGTCGCGGCAGGTCATGCGTGGATTGTCAGAAGTCACTTTACCAACAGTTTCCCGCTGGTCCCGGCTTACGGTTGCGGAACGCGGTTTGTCCTCCGGTTTGGCCGGCGGTTGGCTGACGTGGATTGATGTTTTGATACCGAGTGATTGCGAAGTTTCCATATTCATAACCATGCCCATGGGAGATTGATTTTCATTTAAACTAGTTTACCAGCGCCGTTCATAGCGTTTACGCATTATGACCGCCAGGGCATTCATGGTAATGAGAAACGCCAGCAACACCATAATGGCAGCCGAGGTCTTTTCCACAAAAGCCCGTTCCGGGCTGTCGGCCCACAAATAAATTTGCACCGGCAGTACCGTGGCGGGATCAAAAATATTGGACGGAATGTCAACGATAAATGCGACCATGCCGATCATCAGCAGGGGCGCGGTTTCACCCAGCGCCTGGGCCATGCCGATGATGGTGCCGGTCAGGATGCCGGGCATCGCCAGTGGCAACACATGATAAAGAATGGTCTGCATGGGTGAAGCGCCAATTCCCAGCGCCGCTTCGCGTATCGATGGTGGTACGGATTTTAATGCGGCCCGGCTGGCAATAATAATGGTTGGTAATGTCATTAACGTCAGCACCAGGCCGCCTACCAGTGGTGCGGAACGGGGGAAGCCGAAAAAGTTGATAAATACCGCTAACCCCAGCAAGCCAAATACAATGGACGGTACCGCCGCGAGATTATTAATGTTGACTTCAATAATGTCGGTGTAACGATTGCGCGGTGCAAACTCCTCCAGGTAAACGGCTGCCGCCACCGCGATGGGAAAGGACAGCGCCAGCGTTACGAGCAGCGTAAGGAATGACCCCGACGCAGCGCCCCAAATCCCTGCCAGTTCCGGGTCCCGCGAATCACCCGCGGTAAAGAAGGTGGTATTTAACCGTGTATCCATGCGGTCCTGCGCGATAAGACGGTCAACCCAGGCGATCTGATTGTCGGTCAGGCGCCGGTCCGATTCATCGGCATCCCGTTCAATATGGCCTTTCATTAGTGAATCAATGTCGTCATCGGCCGGGACCCACAATGATACCGTTTGTCCAATCAATGATGGGTTATCCATGACCATGTCGCGCAACTGGTATTGGGCGCCGGAGCTGATGATGCTGTAAAGGTTACGTTTTTCGCCGCGGCTTGTGACATCAGGGAACATCTCGCGCATGGTGGATTTAACCAGCCCCCCGTAGTTTGCCCGGGAGAGCACTTCCCGTTCTTGGTTACCTTGCGGGTCGATTTCCGCCGGATCGAGGAACACTTCCAGATGAATATAGGTTTGAACGAACGCGGTGTAACCTTTGCTGATGATGCTGCCGAACAGAATGATCAGAAAAATCATTCCCATGACAATCGCCGCCATCCCGTACGCTTTGAAACGTTTTTCCGCCGCCTTGCGTTTGTCGAGTCCTGCCCTGACGCGGTCAATGGTGCGGCGCGGCGGTGGGTTCATCTGGTCAATTGTTGCGACTGAGCCACTCATGATTATTCGTATTGTTCCCGGTATTTACGTACCACGTGTAGTGCGATCACATTTAATACAAGAGTTACCACAAACAGCATTAAGCCAAGGGCAAACGCGGCCAGCGTTTTCGGACTGTCAAATTCCTGGTCGCCGGTCAGTAATGTCACAATTTGCACGGTGACCGTGGTGACCGCTTCCAATGGATTGGCGGTGAGATTGGCCGCCAGTCCGGCTGCCATGACCACAATCATGGTTTCACCGATGGCTCGGGATGCGGCCAGCAGGATACCGCCGACAATACCAGGTAGAGCAGCGGGAAATATGACTTTTTTGATAGTTTCCGAGTGGGTGGCACCCAAACCGTAAGCGCCATCACGCAGCGACTGCGGTACGGCGTTAATAACATCGTCTGACAGTGATGACACAAACGGAATAATCATAATGCCCATCACCAGGCCCGCTGCCAATGCACTTTCGGACGCGACATCCAGACCCAGGATGGTACCGGCATCGCGGATAAATGGTGCCACAGTCAATGCCGCAAAAAATCCGTAAACTACCGTCGGTATACCTGCCAGGATTTCGAGTAGCGGTTTGGCGGAGGCGCGGACTTTGGGTCCGGCGTATTCTGATAAATAGATGGCTGACATCAAGCCAATAGGTACGGCAATTAATAATGCGATAAAGGAAATCAGCATGGTACCGGCAAATAAGGGAATGGCGCCGAAGGCACCGGACGAACCTACCTGATCGGAACGAATCGCTGTCTGGGGACTCCATTCCAGGCCAAATAAAAATTCACTGACCGGCACGGACCGGAAAAAACGTATGGATTCAAACAGCACTGATAAAACAATACCAATGGTGGTAAGAATTGCGATACTGGAGCAGATAATCAGCAGCACCTGGATAACGGATTCCACCCGGTTGCGGGCGCGCTGATGCTTTCGGATGTTTCCCAGTGTCAGGGAGCCCGCCGCGATTGCGGTAGCCAGGACAACGATCGCCAGTAACCAGTGGCTGGTGGATTGCAGACTACTATAGCGGTCCGCCGCAGCCTGCATGGCGGGATCAATCTCTCCGGAGACAATATTGCCGCTGACCAGGTTTTTGATGTCATTGATAATGAGGTTCAACCGGTCAGACCCCAGCGCCTGTATATCGGGCGGTAATTCGGAGACAACCAGGTGAGTAATAATCGTGGTTTCAAATGCAGTCCAGATCGCCAGGATAATCAGCGCCGGAATGCCACACCAGATGGCGGTGTATAAACCGTAATAGGTTGGTAATGAATGCAGGTTACGCACCCGGCCTTCCGCTACGGCAAATGCGCGCTTTTTACCAACGTAGTACGCAAGTGACGATAGTGCTAAAAGAATAATCAGAAGCGTTGGTGACTGCATTTTTGAATCTTATATTTAATTATCTAAAAATCATTGACGGGGATCAGCGTTGAGCTGACCCCCGTCCGTCGATACAACAACAATGTTTCTAAGGCAATGTGTTTATTGGTTAACCACCAATATTACATTGACAGCGTATTCAAGCTCTTGGCATCCGCTGAGTATTTGTTGCGTTCTTTTTTAGGCATGGGGATCAGGCCGCGGTCAGAAAGATAACCGTCGTCGCCCCAAGCCTTGCTGCTGGTGAATTCCGCCAGATATTCCTTAATACCGGGGATCACGCCAACGTGTGCTTTTTTAACATAGAAGAACAGCGGACGGGATACCGGATAAGAGCCGTCTGCGATAGTATCAAATTTCGGCTGGATACCATTGATAGAGGAACCCTGTACCTTGTCGCGGTTTTGATCCAGGAAACTGAAGCCAAAGATGCCAAAGGCGTCCGCATTGGTGTCCAGTTTCTGGACGATCAGGTTGTCGTTTTCACCTGCTTCTATATAAGCACCGTCTTCACGTACCGTATGGCAAACTTTCTTGTAGGCTTTTTTGTCTTTCTTCTTCATGGCCTTGATCCACTTGAAAGTCTTACAACCACCTTCCATGGCCAGTTCCGCAAACGCGTCACGGGTACCGGATGTGGGAGGAGGACCCAGTACTTCGATCTTGGTGGCCGGCAATTTGGAATTAACGTCTTTCCAGGTTTTGTAGGGGTTAGCGACCAGTTTTTCGTCACCTTTGGGGTCGGGCACTTCCTTGGCTAAAGCCAGATAAATATCGCGCAAGCTGAGGTCAACTTGTTTCGCTTTCTTGGAGTTGGCGACCGCGATACCGTCGTAGCCAATTTTTACTTCAACGATATCTTTCACACCGTTCTTCTGG
>JASFMT010000009.1:0-22466 GCA_050117455.1 Gammaproteobacteria bacterium
TCATTGGTGTTCGGGATTGGACGCCTGGCGTTGCATGACCGGGTTAGGATCAAAGCGGGCAACTTTGACACCGTTATCTTTCGTCTGCACGATTTCGATGGGATATCCAGCGATTAAGATACTGGTACCCGGCTCGGGGATTTCTTCCATTTGCTCCAGGATTAAACCATTGAAAGTTTTTGGTCCATCGGTCGGCAGGTTCCAGTTCATGGTGCGGTTTAATTCGCGAATACTGGCACTGCCGTCGATCAAGTAGGTACCGTCGTCCTGGGCGTGAATATCACGAATGCTGTGCGACGGGTCTGATGTGAATTCGCCGACGATTTCTTCGAGGATATCCTCCAGCGTGACCAGACCTTCCACATCCCCATACTCGTCAACCACCAGGCCAATGCGGCGTCTTTGGCGTTGAAATTGTAACAGTTGTGTGTTGAGTGCCGTGTTCTCCGGCACGAAGTAGGCGTCGCGAATGTGGGGCATTAAATCTGTTTTGCTGCTTTCCGGCTTGGTGAGCATTTCCAGCGTATTACGCACGTGTAATAGACCAATCACGTTGTTGATGTCGGACCGGTAAACTGGCAGACGGGTATGGCGGCTGTTGATAATTTGCTTGACGATATCGTCCCAGTCATCGTCCAGGTCGATGCCGACGATTTCATTACGGGGAATCATGATGTCATTTACCGTCACTCGTTCCAGGTCCAGGATATTGGTTAACATCCTCTGGTGGCGGCGGGGAATCATCGCGCCGGCTTCGCTGACCACGGTGCGTAGCTCATCCGAGGTGAGTCGCTCGTCTTTGTAGCGTTGCGGCGAGACGCCCAACAGCCTCAACAACCCGTTGGCGATGACATTCACCAGCCAAACGACGGGGTAGAGTATTTTTAACAGTGGCGCCAGTACCAGGGTGGCGGGAAACGCAATGCGTTCGGGGTGCAACACGGCAAGGGTTTTGGGTGCTACTTCGGCGAATATCAAAATAACCAGGGTAAGAAGTCCGGCCGCTACCGCGATACCCGCTTCGCCAATTAACCGCAGCGCGATAATGGTGGCAATGGAAGATGCGAGGATGTTAACAAAGTTATTGCCCAGCAGTATCAGCCCAATAAGCCGGTCGGGTCGTTCCAGCAGGCGCTGGGCTCGTAGCGCGCCGCGATGGTTTTCCTTGCTCAGGTGACGCAGACGGTACCGGTTCAGGCTAACCAGGCCTGTTTCGGAACCAGAGAAAAAGCCGGACAACAGAATTAATAAAACCAGCACACCCACCAGGATGCTTAAGGGGATATGTTCCAAGGAAACGAATGCCTCGTCTTATTAATAATGGATGTTAAGTTTAATATTGGATTTAAAGTGTAGCATTTAACGGCCGAGAAGGATTTCCGCCACCCATTTGCTACCCATATAGGCCAGCAACAAGACGAAAAATCCACCCAGCGTCCAGCGAATGGCGGTGGCACCGCGCCAGCCGAATCGCCAGCGTCCCCACAGCAAGGTGGCAAACACGAACCAGGCAATGATTGACAGAACGGTTTTGTGGGCAACGTGTTGGGCAAACATGTCGTCTAAATAAATGATGCCGGTGATCAATGACAGGCTGTGCAGGAAGAATCCCAAACCGATCATCTGGAATAACAGTGATTCCATGGTTTCCAGCGGCGGCAAGGCGCGGATAAAGCCACCGGGCTTGCGGTTGCGCAGGTGTCTGTCCTGGATATACAACATAACGGCGTGTACCGCCGCAATGGTTAGCAGGGCATAAGCCATAATGGACATTAATATATGAATTTTCAGTTCCATGGCTTCGGCCGGCAGGAGGGTATGTGTTACCGGGAACAGCATGTCGAACAAAATGGATAGCCCGGCAAGGGGTAACAGAAATATCCCCAAATTTTCTACCGGATTGGAAAGTGAACCCAGTAACAGTGTTAATGCAATGAGCCACATGATCAATGAACCGGCGTTAAAAAATCCCAGGTTCACACCTTCGGGAATAAACATCACGTGGTATAAAACCACGGTGTGTAAAGCAACAGCGACCAGGCCCAGTAACAGGATGCCGGTTTTTTTGCTTAGCTTGGATTCCGGTTGTGCGTCTTTGCGGCCAAACAGGCGAATCGCCAGCAAAATACCGGTGACAAAGTAAAGAATGATGGTGGTCGAACTAATTACGATCGTTTGCATAATTGACTGCTTATGGGATGTTGGTTAGGCGTCCGGTGACGGCTTATGTTCCGTGTATTGTATTCAAAAACTTCAATCACGGGCACCCTGCCAAGGCGGTTTGTGTTTTGGGTAATAACATATGTTGTCTGGAGTGTGTGATCACAATGGCCGTGGCGCACCACGAAATTTATGGTTCATGTATCCGGCGTTATTAGCAGCCAGTACCGAAGCAATTTGTTGCAACGCATCAGAAGCCGGTATTAGATGATGCAGTAGTAGCAAACATTCGATTGACGCATTTTAGCGGCTGGCTGTCAAAAATTGGCACGAGTAATTGATAGCTATTTAAAACAAATGAAGTACAATAAAATTATGTACAAAATCAATAAATAATGAAAGCGGAGATTTCGGCAGCAGTCGGCATAATTTCCGCAGGAATGTGACAGGGTAGATTTCTAGCCGGCCTGATCGTTCAACGGAGATTTTTGAGGCAAGCCGCCACACTGGCGCTGATACCGATACGGAAGCGATAAACTGAATAATATTTATACAAATTAAGGCCGTGACGGGCGGCGCAGACAGTGGGCAAGAGAACAGATGTTACCGTTTCGGAAAGAAAGCAAAAATTGCGACGGAAAACATAAAGAAATTAATTTGACTGCCGTTCTCTGTATAAAATGGGCAATATAAAATTACCATTTATCCATAGCCAACGAAAAAAGCAAGACGATAGCAAAGTCATTAATTGCCACTTAAGTGAGAGATGAATTTACGTGTTTTGGGATGCAGCGGCGGTATCGGCGCTGATTTAAGGACAACCTCCCTGCTCATTGATGAGGATATTCTCATTGATGCAGGTAGTGGTGTGGGCGATTTATCATTGGATGAACTGATGAAAATCAAGCACGTGTTTCTGACTCACACCCATATGGATCACTTCACCTTTTTGCCCCTGATGGTAGACAGCATTTTTGGCAACATCACCGATCCCATCGTCGTACATGGCCAGCCCAAAACCATCGAGGCCCTTAAAACGCACATATTCAACTGGACCATCTGGCCGGACTTTTCCAAACTGCCCACCGAAGACAAGCCGGTGATGACTTTCGAAACCATGCTGCCCGGCACAACCCTGCAAATGGGTGAGCGCACCATTGAAATGATTGAAGTGAACCATATCGTGCCCGGGGTGGGGTACCGGGTGGAGTGCGCCTCGGGTTGCTTTGCGTTTACCGGTGACACCACCAACCACGATAATTTCTGGGACGTGCTCAATCGCTATGAGGTGCTGAATTTGCTCATTTGCGAAGTGGCGTTTCCCAATGAGCTGGAAGACCTGGCCAGGCGGGCGGGCCATTATTCGCCACGGCTACTGGGCCAGGACCTGGTCAAACTGCGCCATCAGCCCGAAATCTATATATCCCATACCAAACCGGGCAAGGAAGACATGATTGTTAACGAGTGCCGGGAAGTGGTACCGGACCGCAATATTCATCGCTTGTTCGGTGGTAAGCGTTTCACGTTATAATACCTGCCAGTTTTTAAGACGATTCCCTGCTATTGATCTGAGCCGGTGGCGACTCTGTCGTGAATCGTTTCATCCATTCCGCGTGATCAGAACGCGACCAGATAATGAAGGCGTACCATGTTCGATAATTTAACCGATCGGTTGTCGCAAACCATTAAACAGGTCCGGGGCCAGGCGCGGCTCACGGAAGACAATATTCAGGACACCCTGCGCGAAGTGCGCAAGGCGTTGCTGGAAGCTGACGTGGCATTGCCTGTCGTGCGCGCGTTTATCGATGATATAAAGCAACGGGCGTTGGGTGAGGAAGTCAGTAAAAGCCTCACGCCGGGTCAGGCATTTATCAAGGTCGTCCAGGCGGAACTGGTCAAACTCATGGGTGAGGCCAACGAGGAACTGAACCTCAACGTGCGGCCACCCGCCATCGTATTGGTGGCGGGTTTACAGGGTTCTGGTAAAACCACCAGCGTGGCCAAGCTATCCCGCTGGCTGGTGGAAAAAAAGAAAAAATCCGTCATGGTGACCAGTGCTGATATTTACCGCCCGGCGGCTATCGACCAGCTGAAAACCCTGGCCGGGGAAGTGGGAGCGGGCTTTTTCCCCAGCGATACCAGCCAGGACCCGGTGGATATCGCCAATAACGCCATCGAGGCGGCCCGTAAACAGGGGCAGGATGTGCTGATTGTCGATACCGCGGGGCGGCTGCATATCGATGACCAGATGATGGAAGAGATCAAACGGCTGCATAACGCTGTAGACCCGGTGGAGACCCTGTTCGTGGTGGACAGCATGACCGGCCAGGACGCCGCCAACACCGCCAAGGCCTTTAACGACGCATTGCCGCTCACCGGTGTAATCCTGACCAAGACCGACGGTGACGCCCGGGGCGGGGCGGCATTGTCCATTCGTCACATCACCGGCAAGCCCATTAAATTCCTCGGCGTCGGCGAGAAAACCACGGCCCTGGAACCGTTTCATCCCGACCGCATGGCCTCGCGCATTCTCGGCATGGGCGACGTGCTGAGCCTTATCGAGGAAGCCGAGCATAAAGTCGACAGGGCCGAGGCGGAGCGGCTGGCGAAAAAAGTCAGCAAGGGCAAAGGATTCAATCTGGAAGATTTCCGCTCGCAACTGCAGCAAATGCAGAACATGGGCGGGATTGCCAGTTTGATGGAGAAAATGCCCGGCATGTCGGGGATGAATCAGGCCATGAAAAACCAGGTGGACGACAAGCACATGAAGCGCCTGGAGGCCATGATCAATTCCATGACCCCCCACGAGCGGCGGTTTCCCAAGGTGATCAACGGATCGCGCAAAAAGCGCATCGCTGCCGGGTCGGGCACCCAGGTTCAGGACGTCAACCGGTTGCTCAAGCAATTTACCCAGATGCAGAAAATGATGAAAAAGATGTCCAAGGGCGGCATGAAAAACATGATGCGGGGCATGAAAGGCCGTATGCCGCCGGGGATGCCCTTCTAAAACCTGTTGGTGGAGCGAGACCCATATTGCGGGTATCGGAACGTGGCAGATTTTGCCGGGAAAAGGGCGGTAAGCGACGGATTAACTGTTTCAATTTGCGGTAAATTTACATACAATACGCGCTCTTTGATGGCCCTGGCCGGCGATTTTCTGCGCAGGCCCGCAAATCGGCGCTGATCGGCGACGCGACTTGCAGCTTGGAACAGGGTCTGATTTACAGCAAACACAACCGTCGATTCACTAATCGCACATAGTTTTTACGGAGTCCATTACAGAATGGTAACGATTCGTTTATCTCGTGGCGGCGCCAAAAAGCGCCCTTTTTACAGCATTGTCGTACAGGACAGCCGCAAACCCAGAGACGGCCGCTTTATCGAGCGCGTTGGATTTTATAATCCTTCAGCTGTGGGCGGTGAAGAAGAGCTGCGCCTGGACAGGGAACGTATTGACCACTGGGTCGGCAAAGGTGCGCAATTGTCAGAGCGCGTCGCGAGCATCGTTAAAAACAGCCAGAAAGCCTGATTAACCCCTGTTGCGGTTTTAGTCATTGCAATAAGCGCAAGTGCTTCCCGGCATGGCAGTCCGGCTGTTCTAGTTAAGAGGTTGCCTTGCCTGTTCCCGTCATGGAAGATCCGGATTCCCAACTTGTTGTAGTCGGTAAAATTACCAGTGCCTATGGCATCAAGGGCTGGGTCAAGATCTATTCCTACACCGATCCGGTGACCAATATATTGAACTACAATCCCTGGTATCTGCCATCCCGGCCAACCGCTGAAGACTGGCAGCCACGCCAGGTATTACAGGGCCGGGCCCACGGTAAGCACGTCGTGGCGCAACTGGAAAACGTTAGCGATCGCCATCAGGCCGAGTTACTGCGTGGCCTGGATATTGCTATTCCGCGTAATGAGTTGCCTCCCGCGGCAGAGGGCGAGTATTACTGGATTGATTTAAAAGGACTGAAAGTCGTGAACACCAATGGACTCGAGCTGGGCGTGATTGAGGACATCATGGAAACCGGTGCCAATGACGTTCTGGTGGTGGCTGGCGACCGCCAGCGGCTTATTCCTTATGTTGTGGACGACGTGGTGAAGCACGTGGATCTACAGTCCGGCACGATGACCGTGGACTGGGAACCGGATTACTAGTGGGCAAGTTGTGCCATGCGCATTGACGTCATTTCCCTGTTTCCCGATATGTTTGAGGCCGTGACCGGACACGGCATTACCCGGCGCGCCCTGGAAAAACAGCTGCTGCAGTTCGCGGCATGGAATCCCCGCGATTTTACCCGCGATACTCATCGCACGGTGGATGACCGGCCCTATGGCGGCGGCCCCGGCATGGTGATGATGGTGGAGCCGTTAAAACGGGCCATCCATGCCGCCCGGGAGGCATCGCAGCAGGCCATCGGCCGGGCGGCGAAAACCGTTTACCTGTCTCCGCAAGGACAATTGCTGACGCAGCGGCGGTTGCAGGAATTGGCGGCCAGTGACTCAGGCGTTGTTCTGGTAGCAGGCCGCTACGAGGGTGTGGATGAGCGGCTGCTGGAGCGGGAGATCGACGAGGAATGGTCCATTGGCGATTACGTGCTCAGCGGTGGGGAACTGGCGGCTATGGTGGTCATTGACGGCGTCACGCGGCTGTTGCCCGGTGCCCTGGGCCATGAGGATTCGGCTGACCAGGATTCGTTCATGAACGGCCTGCTGGATTATCCCCATTACACGCGGCCGGAGCAGATTGACCAGTTAACGGTCCCCCCGGTGCTGCTGAGCGGTGATCACCAGGCTATCGCCCGCTGGCGCCTGAAACAGGCTTTGGGCCGCACCTGGCTGCGCCGGCCAGATTTGCTGGAAACTATGCAACTGGATGAATTGCAAAGGGATTTGCTCGAAGAATTTATTCGCGAACAGGGTGAGCGCTAACAGAGGAGGTGGCAGCGCCGAGCCACCGGTTTGCGGCCAGTTTCTGAAAAAAATGAGCACATTTGAGGTGTTATCGGGGAAATTGTTCGGTATAATGCGCCGCACTGAGAATTGGAGTCAGTCATGAGTAATATCATTCAAGAACTTGAAGCAGAACAGTTACAAAAAGTCCCGGATTTCAATCCCGGCGATACCGTGGTGGTCAACGTCAAGGTGAAAGAAGGCAACCGCGAACGTGTTCAGGCGTTTGAAGGTGTTGTCATTGCCAAACGCAATCGCGGCATTAATTCCGCTTTTACCGTGCGCAAGGTTTCCCATGGTGAAGGGGTTGAGCGGGTGTTCCAGACCCACAGTCCTGCCATTGATTCCGTCAAGGTAAAACGCCGTGGTGACGTGCGACGCGCCAAGCTCTACTACTTGCGCGAGCGCCAGGGTAAGGCAGCACGGATCAAGGAAAAGCTGTAACGTCCGTAAGACCGCTTAATTTAGCGATGTCATCTTCCTGTAACGGGTGTTTGGTAATCTACCAAACACCCGTTTGCATTTTAGGTATTGAGGGTTTTGTAGGTTAGGTATTGGTAGTTAACTGCGATAAACTAGGCCGCTGTATTGCGTGTATCTCAACCACTGAGCAACCATCGTTCCAGTAACCGATGCCAGGGAGGTGCTGACCATGGCAGGATTAATACCCGGTGACACTAAGCAGCCGTCAAATGCGGTCATGGAAACCCCATTGCCCATAGCCACGAACCGGCTGGCGATTCGCACGGCAAATAGTAAATTGCAGGCCCTGTCATTTGTCAGTGGAAAAACACCGTTGAAGGCACCCGCTGATGCGTTCACGCGCCAGGTGGTGAGTCAGCTCAAGCAGTATTTTGCCGATCCGGCGTTTGAATTCGAACTGGAAACAGAGCTTGACGGTACGACCTATCAGCAGCGGGTGTGGCAGGAATTACTCAAGTGTGCCCCTGGCACCGTCTGGTCCTATGGAGAATTAGCGCAGCGCATACACAGCGCTCCCCGGGCCGTCGGGGGCGCCTGCCGGCGCAATCCGGTACCCATCGTAGTGCCCTGTCATCGTGTAGTTGCCGCCAGCGGCCTGGGTGGTTATGCCGGTAAAACCGGTGGCGCCTTTATGGCGATTAAGCAATGGTTACTCCAGCATGAGTCAGCCCGTTAAGCGCAAGGACACAGCAGAAAACACCATTTTCCCGGCGAGTCAGCAACAGTTGGAAGCATTCCTCGATGCTATCTGGATGGAGCGCGGCCTTAGTGAGAACACGCTAAATGCTTATCGCACGGACCTGCAGGGACTGGCCAGGTGGTTGGGTCAAAACCACAAGCAGGAACTGTTATACGCCTCCCGCAGCCAGTTGCTGGATTATTTGAGCTACCGGGTTAATCAGGGGACAAAATCCCGGTCCGCCGCGCGATTGTTGTCCAGCGTCAAGCGTTTCTACCAGTATTGTGTGCGGGAACAATTGATCGAACAGGATCCCAGCGATCGCATTGATGCGCCGAAACTGGGCCGGACATTGCCCAAGTCGTTATCGGAATCGGAAGTGGAGGCGTTGCTGGATGCACCGGATCTGAAAGAGCCGTTGGGCGTGCGTGACCGGACCATGCTGGAATTGTTATACGCCACCGGATTGCGCGTCTCGGAACTCATTTCCCTGCGCATGGAACAGATTAATTTACGCCAGGGTGTGGTGCGGGTGCAGGGAAAGGGTAACAAGGAACGGCTGGTGCCCCTGGGTGAAGAAGCCCAAAGTTGGCTGGAAAAATATCTCGACGAGGCGCGCCACGCGATTACACCGGCGTCGGTGAGCGAATACGTATTTACTACCCGGCGCCATTCCGCCATGACCCGCCAGGCGTTCTGGTACTTAATCAAACGCTACGCGCAAAAAGTGGGCATCAAGAAGCATTTAACGCCTCATACATTAAGGCATTGCTTTGCAACTCATTTATTAAATCATGGTGCGGATCTGCGAGTGGTGCAGATGTTGTTGGGGCACAGTGATTTGTCCACTACGCAAATTTATACCCACGTGGCGCGGGAACGGTTGCGCAGTTTGCATGCACAACACCATCCGCGGGGATAACCGGATTTACGGGTGTATTAAGTTATTGAAAGGTTTCGTCGAGTTATTTGCTGGGCAATGCACTATAAGTGAGGAACGCTATGCCATCGTTTGACGTGGTATCGGAAATCGACATGCACGAACTGACCAATGCCGTGGACCAGACCAACCGGGAAGTGGGCAACCGGTTCGATTTCAAGGGTACCCAATCCAGGGTGGAACAGGCGGAGGCGGAAATTACGGTAATCAGCGAAAGCGATTTCCAGGTGGAACAAATTCTGGATATTTTACGGCAGAAAATGGTCAAACGCGGCATAGATATTGGTTGTCTTGAGCTGGAAGAGCCGGTGACCAGCGGCAAGGAAGTACGCCGCAAGGTGATCGCCAGGCAGGGCATCGATAAGGATCTGGCACGAAAAATTGTTAAAATGACGAAGGACGCCAAGCTCAAGGTACAGGCGGCGATTCAGGGCGACCAGGTGCGGGTTTCCGGTAAAAAGCGTGATGACTTACAACAGGTCATCACCATGTTGAAGGAAGCAAAACTGGATTTACCCCTGCAATACACCAACTTCCGCGATTAAGTACAATGGTGAAAATATAAAGATACTATGTATAGTGAGGCTGTTATGACGAAGGTAAAAGTAGTAGGTATAAGCGCCGCTTTAATGTTGATGGGTTTTATAACAAGCGCGGTAGCAGACGATGGTGTACAGCAGGTCAAAAAGACATTGCAAACCCTGATGCCCAATGCAAAGGCTGACAGTATCAGGATGTCACCGTTGCCAGGAATTTACGAGGTGGTGTACGGTTCTCAGGTGATATACATGAGTAAAGACGGGCGCTACATGATAGAAGGTGATGTCTACGACGTAGAGCAGCGGGTAAATCTTACTGAAAATGTTCGTCAGGACGGGCGTAAGGAAGCACTTGCCACCCTTGACGAAAAAAACATGATCGTATTCAAGCCAGAGGATGGGGAAACAAAATACGTCATTACGGCGTTTACAGACATAGATTGCGGTTATTGCCGCAAACTGCATTCGCAGATAAAAGAATACAATGACCTGGGTATCGAAGTGCATTATGCAGCATTTCCCCGATCCGGGTTAAAAACGCCATCCTACTACAAGGCCGTGTCCGTGTGGTGTGCCAAGGATCGTAACAAAGCGATGACATTTGCCAAAGGTGGCGCCAAACTGGATCAGCTCAAACAACTGGCTCAGGTTGACAATACCAAACCCTGCACCGATGCCATTGCCAGGCAATTGGGTACCGCCCGGGACGTGGGTGTCACCGGAACCCCGTCGCTGTTCATGGAAAATGGCCGCATGATTCCCGGTTACGTACCGCCCAAGCGGCTGCGCAAAATGCTTGATGATGCAGCTACCCACGGTTAATTACGCTATACAAAACAATTGCTTGGCAAGCAATATAAAATCCTTATTGGTAACCGGATGATCTTGCGCTACCCTGTTTGCAGGTAAAATGACCAGCAGGCTGGTTTGTTGAGGGTAGGAAGACAAAATTGACGGGCCATGTATCAATACTACGCGTTTGAGTCAAACTCTGGATTTCGTCTTTAGATTGCGAAAGCACAAAACGCGAAACGAAAAAATAACCTGAAACGAGATTACAATGAGTCGAGTGAAAGTTTATAGCACAGCAACCTGTCCCATTTGCGACAAAGCGAAAAACTTGCTGACCAAGTGGAATATTCCTTATGATGAATTTCGTATTGACGAAGACCGTGATGCTTTAAAGGAAATGTTTACGGTGACAAACGGCGCACGAACCGTCCCTCAAATCACTATCGACGGCAAGTGGGTAGGCGGCTTCAGCGAACTCACTGAACTGCATATGGAAGGTGAGCTTGACGAACTTATTGCACAATGATGAAAGCGCCGCTCAACGCGGCGTTTTCATCATTTCCTCAGAACAATATAAAAAACCATTGCACGCCATAGGTCGTAATCGATTCTCCATTTTCCTCGTCTGTCGTGCTGTACTCAAAGCGCAGGGAATTACTTTCCTGTAATTTGTAGTTGAGCGCCAGTACCGAGCGTTCCTGGGGCAGGATCTCCAACAGCTGAAAGTATGTTGCGTCGTCGTCGTAGTCCAGAGATTCGTAACGGCCGATTACAGACAGTTTTTCCGTTACGTGATAACCCAGTTGCCAGTACCACGCAAGAGAGTTATAGGTGTCCGGGTTCGGCGTCAGGCTTGTTGCGGTGATATTGTCGTTATCCTCATTAGTCATGGCAAAAATTTCCAGCAAGCTGTAAAACTTCTCGCCGGTATAACGCAGATCAACTCCGTAAATTTGTTGTTCAAATAATATTTCACCGTAATTAACGAACGGCGTTTCCGATCCTTCCGGTTCCCCCAGTTCCGTGACGTGATTCATCATATAAAACGCGCCGACTTCATCGAGAAAACCAAGGTCTTTATAGGCGACCCGTAGTACGACAGCCTTGTCTTCACTGGGGTCCCTGCTGTTAATTACTTCCAGGGTTGTTTCGCCCGGGTGGTTTTCGGCACCTGTCGTGTCGATACCGTTGCTGTTGGCGTAGCCAAACTGGTAGCCCCAGGTATCGGATTCTCCGCTTATATGCAGGCCCACAATATGGTTGGGGAAGATTCCGCCGTGGGCGTCTTCGTATTCAAGAAAAAACGGCCGGGTGATGGTGTCCTGGATCAGGGAGCCATGATGATAGTTCTGGTTCCACACGCCCAATTGGGTGTGGAAACGGCCAAGGCCAACCGTAAAAAGCGGATTGATAGTCCGGGTGACCGCAAACCGCTCCACATCCACTTCGAAGCCATGTCCCGGGTCTTCAAAGACCACTTCCGCCGTAACAAACGTCGAATCACCGATTTCCTGGCCGGCGATAAGGTCAAATTCGCCCAGCTCGAAGGTATTGGAGTCTTCGGTATCGCTGGAGGCATTGGAATACACAACATCACCGAACAACGTGAAATCTACACTGTAAGCATTGAAGGGCAGAATGACGAAACATCCGGTTATTAAAACAATAATTTTCCGCATCGGAACACACCTCTACCGATTGAGATTGACAAACAAATTTTTAGTGACTTCAAGAGTCTGATTATTGGCAATTTGATGCTGCAGGCGGCAATGCCTGTCAGGCAGGTATGACGGCGAGGAAATACCAGTGGATAATACTTAAATAATTATCAACAAATCTTGCAGCCGCCTAATTGCTTGCGGGCTTTTTTATGCCCTTGCTTGGCGGCTAACCGGAACCACTTGACTGCCTCTGCACTGCTTTTATCAACTCCCAAACCTTTGCGATACATGTTGCCCAGGTAATATTGGGCTTCGGGTTCGCCTTTGGTGGCGGCTTTTTCCAGCCATTTCTTTGCCATGTAAAAATCTTTTTCAACTTTTTGGTTGCCGTTAAGGTATATTTTGCCTAATTTTACCTGGGCCAGGGTGTGGTTATGATGGGCCGCGTTTTGCAACCAGCGTATTCCTTCAGTGACATTTTGTGGTGCCTTGTTACCTTCAATATACATGACCCCTACTTTGTATTTGGCTTCAAGGTTTCCCTGTTTAGCGCTGAAAAGATAAGGATAAATCGGAGAGTTTTTCAATGCCTTTAATTCATTATCGAGAATTTTCTGTTCTTCGGCCTTGAGAATATCCTCCAGTACCCGGCTGGCTTTGGGCAGCCCGCTATTGGCGGCTTTGCTTAACCACAATTTGGCTTCCTTGATGTCGGACTTGACACCCACACCGTCTTTGTACATTTCGCCGATACGGTACTGCGCTTCTTTATGATTTTGACGGGCGGCTTTCAAAAACCACTCGGCCGCGGTGTTGGGGTCTTTTTCGACACCCTTGCCATCAACGTACATCAACCCCAGTGCAAATTGTGCATCAGGGGTGGAGAGTTCGGGGTTGGCGGTGAATTCATCTTCGCTGGCCAGCAATTGTTTGCGCAACAGAGCATCCAGGTCCCGTTGGGCCTTGGCTATTCCCCAACTGGATGCCAGGCGCAACCATTTGACGGCTTCGCTTTCGCTGCGCGGTACACCGATACCATCGCGATATAAAATACCTAACTGGTACTGGGCGCCGGCGTGATCCTGTTCTGCGGCTTTACGTACCCACTTGACGGCAGAAGATGGATTCTTTTTGACGCCGTCGCCCTTGAGATAGCGAATGCCTACGGAGTATTGCGCATCAACGTTACCGGACTTGGCTTGCCGAATATCCTGGGTCAATGCCGGGTCGCGGTCGTTTCGTGCCGATTCTGGTTTCGGCTTGCGTTTTGGTTTGGACTTAGTCTTGGTCTCCGTTTTGGTAGCCATGACTAACGGTTTGTTGGGTGTGTCGTTGTCCGAGGTATCCAGAATCTCCTTTGCTTCAGCCAGGCCGTTGCTGTAGGCAGTTTCCAGCCATTTTGTACCCTGCTTTTTATCGGCATCGACACCAATACCGCCATACAGGATCTTACCCAGTTGCAGTTGAGCCCTGGCGTGACGCTCCCTGGCAGCGGATTTATACCAGTTGATGGCTTCTTTAACGTCTTTGGAACCGTCGTAACCGAAGAAGTAAAAATTTCCCAGCTCATACTGGGCTTCGATATGATTTTTTCCGGCAGCTTTGGATAGTAGTTC
Source organism: Gammaproteobacteria bacterium (assembly GCA_050117455.1). GTDB lineage: Bacteria > Pseudomonadota > Gammaproteobacteria > SZUA-152 > SZUA-152 > JAKEGK01. The sequence continues at coordinate 13,818 of JASFMT010000009.1, forward strand.
TTTGGCTTTGGCGACGTTTTTGGCGATACCGTCACCGGTCAGATACATTTTCCCAAGCAGGTATTGTGCCTTGGTATGACCCTTGGCCGCGGCCAGCTTGAACCATTTGGCGGCTTCAGGCTTGTTTTCAGCGACCCGTGAGCCCCGGTAAAACTTGCGGCCAATAAAATACTGTGCCGACGTATCGTTCATTTCCGTGGCGAGCTTATACATCGTGTAATCGATGGAGCTGGGGATTTCGTTGGCTTGCAGCGAGGTGGAGGAGATATGAAAGAAAACGCCAATGACGGTCGCGAAGGTGAATCCGCGTCTGGCGGAATAACCACGCCTGTAAACTGTTTGTGCTGCTTTGCTACTCATTGCCCCTGTCCAAAATTATGAATCATGATGTTAGCAATAACTAACGTGAAGCTCATTTTGGCAATTCGGGGAGGTGCTGCCTTAGATGTTTAATACGGCTAATGTCACTACAACGGTTAATCAACTGTGATCATTGGTAGAGGACTTGGATAACTCTATACAACAAACATCAGGCTGGTATTTGCTGATAGTACGATGTCCCAGAGTCATATTGATTAACGCTACCCCCGTTATTGCAGTATTACTTTTTTATCATTAAGGATCAATTTTGAATAATCATCGTCGCAATAGACCCCTTATACGAAAAGAATTATAAGTGAGTGTTTGATAAATTGATGTAGGAAAATGATGACAATTTAACCGGTAGCAAAGGGCTTCCGAGCGGTACGACAAGTCAGATATACCCGTACCATTATTGGTTATATAAAATTTTGAATTAGTAATCGATTGTTTATTGTAGAGAAATGGGCGGACCGGTAAGTGAGACTTGATCTATTTTCTCCGATAATTGCTTGTTTTTGCTGCCAGCAATACCGAAACTGGTTGCCAATGACCGGCCAATGAATGTTACTATTAAAGCTGATTAACATATTTTTTTAATGTTTTGGGTAGTTGAAAACGTTATGTCTGAAATTCTTGCTGTATCCATAAACGATGTTGTGCACCTGGAATATGATCGTCGTAAACCCTTGCCGGCACAGCAAAATCAATTTCTCGACCGGATGGACAAGGAGCTTGCCGCCGAGATTGTGATGGGCGACAAGGTCATTACCAATCCGGGCCTCCACGACCGGGCGCAATTTGTTGCTATCAACCTGGTTAACGCTCTTAAAGCCTCTGAAGAAAGCCTTGCAGCCGCCATGTGTACCTATCTGGCTGAGCGCGTAAGGGATTTAAAACAGGTCAAGGTAACCGACCGCGATGGCCAGGTGCTCATTGATCTGGTATTTGATGAGGATTATGTGCGGCAGGTTAACGTGGAATTCATGGAACGCAACGAGAAGCCCGTTTCCCACTAGCCGGCCGTGTCGGCGTCAACATTTGACCTTACTTATTTTTCCAGCAGTGTGCTGATCGCGTGGATTTCGATCTCGGCCAGGGTGGCGTTGTGCGTAAACAATAAGTATGGCGTTACACTTTTATCCGGCCACAGTTGCTTTATGCCGTGAACATAGAGGCTCATTTGCGGCCGATAGCGGTCCGTCAGCTGGTATTGGTACTCGGGATCGGTATTAACGTGGGTTTTGTAGTCAACGACGAAGGCGTTGTGTTCGGTTACGACTAGCCGGTCGATAATACCATGCACTGTGTGATCCCCGTACCGGTAGCTGACCGGTACTTCATTATAGGCCGTTTCAAATTGGTCACTATCAAAAAGCTGTTGCAGGTTGGCATGGCTGATGATGGTCTCGGCTTCCTGCCAGCAGCTGTCCAGGTCCTGTGGGGGCGAGGTTTTACCCGCCAGGGCTGCGAGGTATTGTTGTATCTGAGTCCGGGGTCGCGATTCCAGTAGCCATTGCAGCAACTTGTGAATAATGATGCCTCGTTGTTGCAGATCTTCATCCGATGCATCCTGCGGGCCTGCTTTTTGAAGGTTCAGGCTTGTGTCTTCATCCAGAGCGACCAGGCTCGGTGCGATGGTTACACCGGTGGCTGTCAGGTTATGTAGCGGCCGCGACAGGCCCCGGTCGATGCTGATTTCGATAGGCGGTGGTGGCTGGGTTGCTGAGACCTTGGTTTTTGTCATTTCACCGGCTTGCAGCACAAAATGGTCACCGTCGGTTGCTGTTGAATCCTGCCCGTTATGATGGCGAAGTTGTCTGACGATATGCGCATACCAGCTTTGATCGGCCCTTTGTCCGGGGGCAGTGCCCGTGATAAATAACCATTGTTTGGCGCGGGTGACGGCAACATAAAGCAAGTTGGCATCTTCGCGAGCCGCCGCGCTTTCCTGTTCGGTAAGCAGTTGCTGTGTCCAGTCATCGCGGTCGGCTTTTTTCGGTGACATTAAAAAATGCTGCGGTCGTTGATGTTCCGCCGGCCAGGCGACGATGGCGCGGTAAGCTTCCCTGGGGTTCGTGGTATTGGCGCTATCCGCCAGGAAAATCACCGGTGCTTCCAGGCCCTTTGCCCCATGAATGGTGAGTAGTCTCACCCGGGCGTCACTGGTGCCGGCGGGTGTCTGGTCCGGCGCATCCTGTTCGCTGCTGCGCATAAGTTGCAGGCGATACAGGAACCGGCCCACGCTGGGATAACGACCGCTGTCAATTTCCAGCGCCAGTTCAATAAACCGGTTGAGATTAGATACTACACGATGTTGCAGGTGTGACGGGTACGCGGCCACGTAGCGGGCGATGAGATTGCTGTCACTGTAAATTTTGTCCAGCAAGTCATGGACCGGCAACTTGCCGGTTAACGATTGCCAGTTTTTCAGTAGCGTCGCAGCCCGTGTTACGCGGCTATTGTTCGGATTACCCAGCGCCAGTTGTTCCAGCCGCTGCAGCCAGTGATCGCCTTTGAAAGCGGCCAGTTCAATGAGGTCTTCATCGGTGAAGTCAAATACCGGCGACTTCAGCACCTGGGCCAGCGCCAGGTTACTAAAAGGAGTCATTAGCGTTTCCAGTAACGCCATGACATCACGGGTTTCCAGGGTTTCAAGCAGGGTTCCTTTATCGATACCCAGATAAGGAATGCCTGCGTGCATCAAGGCGCGCTCGTAAATCGCGGCATGGGTACGGTGGCGTAGCAAAATGATGACGTCGTCATAGCGCAGCGGTCGTGCCGAGACACCTTCACCGACAATGGTTTTTGCCGTGATTAATTCGTTGATTTTTTCAGCAATAAACGCGGCCTCCATGGTGCGTCTTTTGTCTTCTTCTAAAACACGGGGTGTCAGTAAGGGGTTGCGCAGGCTGGTCTGTTCGCCGCTCTCGAGAAAGGTGCCATCGTCTTTGTCTTTCGGGTTATCGAATAAAGGTAGTACTTCAACGTGTCCCCATAACCGATCGAGATGGGTTTTGTGGGAAGTAAAATGTACCAGGCGTGTATGGAGTTCACCATCTCCGAATACCTGGTTCACGAAATCCATTACGGCCTGAGATGACCGGCGTGATGTATCCAGTAATCCCTGGTGGGCGTTGATTCGTTGGTGGAGCCACTCCTGGGCAATATCGAACAACTTGGGCTGGGCACGGCGAAACCGGTAAATGGATTGTTTGCTGTCACCTACCAGAAACACACTGCGTGAGCGCATCGTTTGTTGATCAGTCTGTTGTGCTGCCAGTTCCTCCAGTAACGGCAGGAGCAATCGCCACTGGGTAGGATTGGTGTCCTGGAATTCATCCACCAGTATGTGGTTAATGCGGGCGTCGAGTTTATATTGTACCCATAGGGCATTTTGCTCTTCGTTAAGTAATAAATAGGTATTCCATTCCAGGTCGGTAAAATCCAGTAGCCGCCTTTCCTGTTTTATGTGCTGGTAGTGTGTTAGCAGTTGCTGGCCCGCTTTATACCAGGCCTGCGACAACATGAAGGTGTTCAGCCGCGCGCGCTGTGCCTTCACGTGTTTGATGCGCTCGCAGAAGATTTCATGTAATTCAATAAAACGGGCATCGCCTGTGGTACCCATGTTTTTCATCTGGGCTTTTGACGACTTGCGCTTGCGGGGTTCGCCCTGGCTGGTAAAAAATACGTCAGCCAGCTGGTCGAAAGCCCGGCCGGGTTCTTCCTGCTTTGCCAGGTCCAATGCCTGGTGGATTGTGTCGAGATGTTGTGTGTTGGTCGCTGTATTGTGTTTCGCCAGTAAATCGGCAAATTCCCGTGCCAGCGCGACATTCTCATCATTAAAAAATGTTGCGGCGGGATCCTGGTCGTCTGTTATCTGCAGTTGTTGTTTCAGTTGTGTCTGCGCGTAAGTTACGGGATTTTCGTTGCCCAGCGTATACGCCCACCAGTCGCTGCGATGGTTGAGAAAACTTTGCAGTGCTGTTGTCGTGTTACTGATTCCATGGCAGTTGTCGAACAGGGTTTCCAGGGCTTGTGCCGCTTCACTGTCCGGTTGTCGAGTCGCTTCGTTAAACAATACGTCCCACGCTTCAGATGCCAGTTCCGCGGTTTGTTCCAGTAGTTCAAAGCCCGGAGGCACGTTGGCTTCAAACGGAAATCGTTTCAGGATGTCCTGGCAAAAGGCGTGGAAAGTGGTGATGCGCGGTGGATGGGAGTTATGTAACAATGATTCATACAGGGATCGTGCACTGGAGATAGTGGCGCTATTTATCGGTGCACCGATCATATTGAGTTGTTGTTCAAGTTCGTTGTCGTCGCACGTTGCGAGAACCAGTAACCGTTCGTTAAGACGCGACTGCATTTCGGCCGCGGCTTTCCGGGTAAAGGTGATGGCCAGGATGGTGTCCGGATTGGCCCCGTTCAACAATAACCGCATCATGCGCGACACTAATAGCCAGGTTTTACCGGTACCGGCCGATGCGCTTACTGATGCGCTGCGTTGAGGATCAATGGCTTGCATAGATGTTGTCATAGATGAATATGTCGAACGCTAACGGCTTTCAGGTAATGCTCAGTCATTGCTCGCAAAGTGATTGTTTGTAAGAATAATCTGATTTCGCTGTCATCTACTATTGATAATCGCTGTAGATTCGCCTCGTGAATGAATACGAATAGTCATTAACTTTTTGAAAATTCAGTATAAAAATTTGTTGTTCAGAATCTCAAGATACCTATTGTAAGCAATTTGCGGGCTTGTCAAAAGAAACAATTTTGATACATTGAGCGCTCCAACGCCTCGGCAAGGTTTAGCGCAAGGAAGGCCTCAGGGAAGAGAAAAAGGAAGTACTACTGTCATAATAGGATATGACTCGGGCAGGGACGATCCGGTATGGAGGTACAGAAGGCGGCTATTGCCGCCTTCACCTCATATGTAGCCAATAAAAAATGCATTGCGTTGGCGTCAGGGGATATCGATTTTAAGAATAATCGGGGTTAGTGACCGGAACCATACCGCGTCACGGTAGCAGGCTATACGGGAGCATAGCAAGTTACCGGGAAGGCGGGCATGACATCAATAGCAGGTTCCGGGAATACGTCAGGCGGTAATTTAATTTATGTTAATACCGCTTAAGTATGTTGGCCGCGCCATCAGCGGAGGCTTGATGGTTCATTTTTTCGATCTGGCTGGAAAATAGCACAGCCGATAGAACTTTAAAGATGATGGGCGGGTGACGTATACAATTAATTGCACGGGAGTACGGTACACAATATGTGTATATACCGCGCAGCCCCTTCAGGTTTCTGGGTAGTAACACTGTCGTAAAACTGTAGTGCTTATAACCTCGAATTTCCCCTCTATGCCCCGGATGGATGCTGCAGCTCCCCCTCAGTATCCTGCTGGTGGTTTATAGAGGGGAGAGGTTTATTTATTACGACTTCCTTTTCATGAACTGGCTTATTCAGCCAATATCTATCTGCTGCTTTGTAATATTTTCCCGCTATCGTCGAGGTAAAACTGCAGCCCCGTTTGGAGTGCGATGGTTTGTGGCTTAACGTAAGGCGGGTATCAGTTTTCCCAGGTTTGTTTACGGCACAGGCCGTCCATGGGGCAGTATTGACAGGTTTGTTCATCGCCCCACGCCGGCAACGACTTACCCTGTTTCATTTGCGCCATAATTTCAAGTAAACGCTGCTTGTTTGCCTCAGTAAGCTCCTGGAGTTGATCTGCTTCTACGGTGGATTTTGCCTGTACTTTATTCGTGCCGCCCACGTCGACGTATAACGCCTGGATATTGGAGGCTTTATTAAGGAGGGCACTGATAGCGTCATCAACGGTTGCTGTCAATAGTAACAGTAGATAAAAGGGCAATTGAATGGCTTCGCCGCTGGTTATATCGTCTATTGCCGGAATAGCACCGGTTTTGTAATCGATGATGGCCAGTTCTTCGTCGGCGGTATCCAGCCGGTCAATACGCCCGTTGATATTAATTCCACCAGAGAGTTTCGCCTGCTTTATTTTGATTTCTGTTGCATGGGGTGATGTGCGCTGTTGTTGTTTGATTTGCCAGTCAATGTAAAGGGGTATTACGGCCTGCCAGCGTTTCAGCCAACCCCGGTGCATAAAGTTATCTTCGACTTCCCTCGAAAATACGACATTGGCGATATCATTTAACAGTGTTTCAGCGCGATTGCGGTTTTGCGGCGTAATGATTTCAGGAAAAGGACCTGGCAAGTTGGGTAGATTGCTGTGAAACGCTTCCAGGCATTGATGGATTTTTTCACCATAATCTGATTTTTGCAGCGCTTCTTTTACCGTATCCGGTGGTGTCAGCCGCAGGCAGCGGGCGGCGAAAAACTGGTAGGGGCAATCTATCAGTTGCTGGTACGCGGAGGCGGACAGGCTGCGTGGCAACAATGCCGCGGGTGTCGAGGGTTTGGGTGGGGCGGTGACTGGCCGCGGCAACGGCGCCTGATCGTGTTGCACGCGGGTCGCCGGATGGTTGGTTAATATACCCAGTTGCCGGTTACAAAGATCGTTACCATAAGCCAGTTGGTGAAACGACTGTAAAGCGGCAACCCAGGGCGACGGAATTATATCTTCATCATTATCCCGTACCCTCCTGGTGATTAATATGGTATGCGTCTGCGGTTCGTCGTACGGTACCGCCAGCAACAATCGACGGAAGTAATAATAGTAGAGCGATTGATTTTGTTGTTGGGTGGGAATATTTAAGGTGGCACGCACATTATCGTTAAAGAACGGGGATTGTTTGGCAAAGCGTGGTAGAAATTCCTGTTCGGCGCCGGCCAGTATCAGCGCGTCAAAACTGTAAAACTCACTGTTGTTCAGGGTCAGCAGTTTGACTGTCGATTCGTGATGGTGAATTTTGAAGTTAAATCGTTCCAGGGCAAGCCCCAGCCAACTGCGAAACCCCGTCCATTGAAAGTTCATGGGCGCCACCCTGGCGGCGGTTTTTAACTGATCGATTTCAGCCAGCAACTGTATGCCTGCTTCGTCATTGCGAAAGGTGTCAATCACATTGAGGCGGGTTAATGATTCCATCAGCGCTTCCAGAAACTGTGTCGCGGGAACGTTATCCTGCCTGATGAGCGCAGATAAAGGATCAGCGGCATTGGCGATGGTTTCGATCAGTTCGCGCAACGCATCATAATTGCCAGTGTCCATTGCGGTTGGCAGTTTATTTCGACGCAGTTCGATATGTTTAAGATAACGTTCAATATTACCCGGTGTGTTTTCGTCGATGATGATGTGCTGCTCCAGCATGTACACTATACGCCGAAAGTCTTCACTGTCATCCATGAAGAAAGGTGATTTGAGGCAATCCAGTAACGGGCGGTAATGAAAATCTTCCTCCACGGTCTGCAGCCAGCGTTCCAGTACCGTGGCGGCGCTGGTGGTGGACAAAGGCCAGCCGGCATTATCCTCAACCGTTATGTCGGCACGTTCCAGTAGCGCTCGAACCCGTCGCGCCAGCTTGCGATTTTCGGTGACAATACCGATGGCTTTTTTACCTTGCAGCAGCCATTGCCGCACCTGGATGTCCACGGCGAGGGCTTCGTCTTCAGCGTCACTGGCGGAATAAATACTGATGACCGGCTCAATGGGGCTTTGGGGAAATTGTTCCCTGCATGTTATCGCCCGTTGTTTTAAACCATTGCGTTCGTGCGCGAATATACAGTCCAGGCATTGAATGTAAGCAGACGATTCACTGGTAGCAGACAGGTCCGTTATGTCATGGGCAATCAGCTGTATTTGTTCCCGGTCGAGTAGTTCATTGCGCCACTGATTTTCTGCAGGGGTGGGGAGATGAATACCGCAATAATAAAGTTGTTGATGGGGCGGTAATTGGTTGATGCTGTCACCCATTTTAACCAGCTCCGCGGTGAGGTGGTCAATATATCCCATCTCCTGTAACTGATTATGCAATGCGTACCATAAGGTATGAACCAGCAGCGCTTCACGACCCAGAGTACCGTGCACTGCTTCGGTAGCGCCGTAAGCTTCCACCAGCCTGGCAACAAAGTCATCAATGGAGTCCGGTAATTCGACGTGCCACAGGGTTAATTCGTCAAACAGTTCCAGTAGGCTATCCGACAGTTGCCAGGGATTGCCGTGACTGTAGATATGAGCGTGTTGTTGCAGCGCATCAACCAGTAACAATTCACGGGCATAATTATTAATGACTCGCGTATTAACGAGAACCTGTTCGTTTAACCAGTTTTTGAAAGAAGTAATGTGTGGACCTAAAACGGCATCATAGC
>JASFMT010000010.1:0-22433 GCA_050117455.1 Gammaproteobacteria bacterium
CACCCTGGGTGGATTACTCCGTGAACGTGCCCGCCGCACACCGGATACAATTGCCTACCGCTATTTTGATCCCGGTGCCCATGAGTGGCTGGACATCACGTGGCAGGAAACCGCCAATCGCGTGGCGCAAATACAGGCCGCATTAGCCGGCGATGGCCTGCAACCCGGTGACCGGGTGGCCGTCATGTTGCGCAATTGTCCGCAGTGGGTTCAGTTTGAGCAGGCCGCACTGGGACTAGGTTTGGTGGTTGTCCCCCTGTACACCAACGACCGCGTGGACAATATATCCTATGTGCTGCAGGATGCCGGCGTTAAGGCATTGCTGGTGGAAGGCCAGCAAGATCTCGATACAATGTCGGGTATCGCCTCGCAAATTGGCGGCCTGAGCCGTCTGGTAACGCTGAACAAATGTGATAATACGGCCGGATACTCGCGGCTGATGCAGTTTGATGACTGGGTGGATAATTCCGTTCAGACCTATGAGAACCGCCAGCCGGAATTACAAACCTATCGCGCGGACCGCGACGACCTGGCGACCATTGTATATACCTCCGGCACCACCGGACGCCCCAAGGGCGTCATGTTGAGCCATCGCAACATCCTGTATAACGCCCACGCTGCCGTGCAACGGGTACCGGTGTACCGTGAAGACCTGTTTCTATCCTTTTTGCCGCTGTCTCATATGCTGGAACGCACCGTGGGCTATTACATTCCCATGATGTGCGGTTCCACCATGGCCTTCGCCCGCTCGGTACAGGAACTGGCGGAAGACCTGTTAACCATCAAACCCACCATTCTCATCTCCGTACCGCGCATCTATGAACGGGTTTACGGCAAGATATCCACGCAGCTGGAAAACAAATCCGACTTTGCACGCAACCTGTTTCATAAAGCGGTTGAGCTGGGCTGGCAACGCTTTCAGCATCCCAACAATACTTACTTAATGTGGCCGCTGATGAGAGCTCTGGTGGCCAATAAAATCATGGCCAAACTGGGAGGACGGCTGCGCCTGGCCATTTGCGGCGGGGCACCGCTGTCCAACGAAGTCGCCAAAACGTTTGTCGGGCTGGGGCTTAACCTTATCCAGGGTTACGGCCTGACTGAAACCAGTCCTATCATCAGCGCCAATCGCGTGGACAATAACGATCCCGCCAGCGTTGGTGAACCCCTGGAAGGAATCGAAGTGCAAGTCACCGATAACGATGAACTGATCACTCGCAGCCAGTGCAACATGCTGGGTTACTGGAATAACAAAGAAGCCACCGATGCCATATTTGACGCTGATGGGTGGCTGCATACCGGCGACAAGGCACGCATCGACAATAACCGCATTTACATTACCGGCCGGCTGAAGGAAATAATCGTGCTATCCAATGGCAAAAAGGCACCACCGGCGGATATAGAAATGGCGGTGAGCATGGATAATCTTTTTGACCAGGTCATGGTGATTGGTGACAACTGTCCTTATTTAAGTGCACTCGTCGTATTGAACCAGGACCTGTGGCCGGAGTTTGCCAAATCACTGGATGTGGAAGCGAACGAGCAATCGTTGCAAAGCGATACCGTCGCCAACGCGGTCCTGGAACGCATCAACAACCATATGCGGGAGTTTCCCGGTTACATGCAAATTCGCCGCGTAACATTATCATTGGACCCATGGACGATCGATAACGGCTTGATCACGCCCACCATGAAACTCAAACGCGGTGAAATTGAACATCGATTCCAGGCGATCATTGACAGCATGTATGAAGGGCATGAACCGGTATGAACGGTGATGATGAACATGTCCCGTTACCCAACGAACATCCCACCATGCGTTTGCCGGCACGGCCCATGGATACTAACGCCGCCGGTGATGTCTTTGGCGGCTGGATTATGTCGCAAGTCGATCTGGCCGGCAGTATTCCCGCCAGCCGCCGCGCCAAAGGCCGCACGGTAACGGTCGCGGTCAATTCCTTTCAGTTCCATAAACCGGTTTACGTGGGCGATTTGATCAGTTGCTACGCCAATGTGGTCAAAGTCGGTACCACGTCGCTCACCGTCTTCGTGGAAGTTTTCGCCGAACGCTATCCCGATCGCAGCAAATGCGTCAAAGTAACCGAAGCCACCCTGACCTACGTTGCCGTGGATGAAGATGGCCGGCCTCGCCCCATCGGGGACTGATACCCGCAAGGGCTTTGAACATTCTCTCCAATAGCCTTTCGTATAATTAACTGCACGTGTGTTAGCACAACCCGGCGGTTATCCCCAAAATCGATTTCCGCCCCTAAACAACTGGAACCACAGCATAAAGTAGGTACAATTGTGCCTTTACTCCTGACCGCGTCATCAAACCGCGGCACGGGCACGCAACACTAATAACAAAAGGTTACCCGTAACAAAGGGTTACCTGCAATGAATCCCGCGTCCTGTTTCAGGTGTCAAAGGTTTAAAAATACACGGCCGGCATTAAACGCCACGCTTTGGTGGCCAGCCAATCAGGTCGTAAACACCGGAATAACACCGGCATAACCATAACGGGGGATCCATGGAATACCGCCAACTTGGTGATACCGATATCAAGGTCAGTGTCATTTGTCTGGGCACCATGACCTGGGGCGAACAAAACACCGAGCTCGAAGCCCACCAGCAACTGGATATGGCGCTGGATGCCGGGGTTAACTTTGTCGATACGGCGGAAATGTATCCGGTCCCACCCGGTGGTGAAACCTACGCCCTCACCGAACAATACATCGGTAACTGGCTTGCAAAACGCCAGAACCGCCAGCAAATTATTCTGGCCACCAAGGTTGCCAGCCGTGCTGACTGGGTGGACTACATTCGTGATGGCAACATTTGCCTGGATCGCAAAAATATCGAAGCGGCTGTCGATGCCAGCCTCAAGCGGTTACAGACCGACTATATTGACCTGTACCAGCTACACTGGCCCGACCGTAAAACCAACTTTTTCGGCCGTCTGGGATTTCAATTTGATCCGGAAGACAATCCTGTACCCATCGAAGAAACCCTGTCCGCGATGAACGATATTATCCAGTCGGGCAAGGTACGGCATTTTGGCCTTTCCAACGAAACACCCTGGGGTACCATGACGTTCGCCAGGCTGGCTGAACAAAAAAATTATCCCAAGCCGGTAAGCATCCAGAATCCATATAGCCTGCTGAACCGGACCTTTGAAATTGGCCTTTCAGAAGTGGCCCACCAGGAACATATAGGCTTACTGGCTTATTCGCCGCTGGGTTTTGGGGTGTTATCCGGCAAGTATCTAAACAACGCCAAACCGGCCGGCGCACGACTGACCTTGTTTGACCGTTTTGATCGCTACAGCAACGCCAACGCCGTGCGCGCTACCGAAGCGTACGTGAACATCGCCAGGCGCCATGACCTGGACCCGGCCCAAATGGCGCTGGCTTATGTCAACAGCCGTTCCTTTTTAACCGCCAACATTATTGGCGCCACGACACTGGATCAGTTAAAAACCAATATTGCCAGTATCGATCTAAAACTCAGTGATGCGGTATTAAATGACATCGAGCAAGTTCACCAGGATATACCGAATCCCTGCCCATAAAAAAATAATAGAGTTTTAATAATGATGACGCTGACAAACGACACCCCAAACAGGTCATTGAAACCGGCAACCGGCGTTACTTTAACCAACGCAATGCTGCTGGTGTTAACCGTGCTGGGGCTGACTGCCTGCAGCAGCGCCGTTAATGTTAAACATCCTTATGTCATGGCTGACGCTGGCAACGATCATGTTGCCAGGGTGTACTTTATCCGGCCAAAACCGTTCAAGTATAAAGGCATCGCTGACAACAAAATCAGCGTTGAATATCAGAATGAAAAGTTATTGGGTATCAATGAAGGCCAGTATAAACTGGTAAAACTCAAACCCTCGGAAGGTGAAGTCACCACGCGTTCAAAGACACGATTCACCAACAAAGAAGCGCCTATTGACGTGTCGCGCAGCCGCAAATACCGGTTCATTGCCGGTAAAACCTACTTTATCGCCCTGGAACGGGTTAACGAAGAATTTCGCGGAATTTTTTACGATCCGGCGCCGGTTACTTACGAGCAGGCACTGCAAATGGCTGAAACATTGAGGCCGATTGGGCAGGCCACACAGGAGCCCATTGATGAAATTAACGCCGGCAAAGAAGCACCGAGACCCAGCCCGCTGGAACCGGCCCTTCCAGAAAACCTTTACCCGGGTAAACCCTATTTGATCAAAGGTAACCCCAGCTACAAGCCACCGGAACAGCCTGAAGAGAAAAACGAAATGACTTTTGATCAACCACCACAACAGGATGATGAAGCGAATACTTCATCGCCTGCAAGTACGCAATAAGACAACCCGCAAGCTGATAAACTACGATGGCACCTGTATTTTTCACCGCAAGTTATCGCCGGTTCTTTCCGCTGCTATCGGCAGCTGCAGTTGTATTACTGCCCCTGATCAGCGGTTGCGCCAGTGTTGCCCATTTTGGCAATAACGACACTATCCATGCCATCCGGGGAACAGCAACGACGGCGACGATCAATGTTAAAAACTGGGGTGATAACGACCAACTGGTGCTAATACCCGGCGGACCCTATGTCCGCAACAAGATCGATCTTTCCAGCTCGCCGCAGATGATTGCAGCATCCGATAAAATGGCGGTAGCCACCGACGGTACCGCCACCCTTACGATTATTGATTTTGCACACCACCCGGCCCGCCAGGCCGGCACGATCACCCTGCAGGATGAAATTGACGCGATTCACATGGTAAATAACACCGTGTTTGTAGCATTAGCCGGCAAGGGCGTAACCATACTGGATATATCCGATCACGCCAAACCGGTCATCATCAATCAATATGACACAATAAGCCACGTCAGTCGTTTCAAAAGTGATAGCCACAACCCTCAAATAGTCTATGCGCTGGCGAACCAAACCCGGCTTGATATATTTGCAAAAGACAGCAGTTCTAATAACACCAATTGGCAACACAACGACGGCATTACGTTGCCGGCCCCCAGTTCTGACTTTGATGTTGCTGGGGACTATATCGTCGTATCCGGCGCGAATTATGGCATCGGTTCGTTATCAAGATCGCAACCGAAACAGTTTATCGACACATACCCTTTGCAGGGAGAGAGCAAAGCCATACACGTCGATAACGATATTGCCTATGTGGCCGACGGCAGCGGCGGCCTGGTGGTCACGGCGATCGGTGACGACGGTAAACTGACCTGGCTTGGCAGCCACAACAAATTTGACAGTGTTAACGCCATCGATGTCGTCGGCGACCGCGCCTTCGTATTGGACCGCAATGTACGCGTTGCCTCCCTGGACATCGCGCGCAAAACCCTGCCCATTACCGGTAGTTTTTACAAGCCCGGTGATTCCGTTGTCGACATGCAGGTGGCAAACAAAGACATCTACATTGCGACCCTGAAAGGGATTGAACAGGTCAGCTTTCCAGTACCGGACCATGCACAAATCTCCAACGAAGGTATCAACCAGGGCGGCACCCGCAGGGCGTATATCGATAACAATATTGCGTATGTGGCTGACTGGTTTTCCGGTTTACACATCTACGACATCAGCAAGCCGTCACAACCATTGCATATCGCCAACTTCCATACGCCGGGTTCATCCAAAGGCGTCGTGGTGGATAACGGTTATGCCTACGTGGGTGACGATGACCATGGCTTGCAGATTATCGATGTCAGCCAGCCGGCCCATCCCAGGCTGGTCTCCCATGTTCAGACCACCGGCCTGGCTTACACATTAAAAAAGGTGGGCGACCTCATCTACCTGGCGGATCATCGCGGTGGCTTTCACATTATTGATGTCAGCAACGTCAGCCACCCGAACTTGCTCAGCAGTTTTGATACCGACGGTAAATCCTGGGCCATCGACGTCAGCGGTGACATCGCGTTTGTTGCTGACGATACTTCCGGTGTGCTGGTGTTTGACGTCAGCGACCCGAAACAGCCACAACCCATTGGCCAGTTCAATCCAGACGGTGCCGCCGAAGATATTGTCGTGCGTAACGGCCGCGCATATGTCAGTTTTTTTGATCTTGGTTTTTATATCCTGGATATCAGCACGCCGTCGCAACCGGCGGTCATTTCCCATATCCCGGTTCCCGGCAATGCCCGCAGCGTGGCACTCAAGGATGACCTCGCCTATGTCGCCGGCTGGGAGTCGGGCTTGAATATCATCGACATCGCCAATCCGTCAGCCCCCCGAATTATCGGCAACTACGATACCAAAGGGTCAGCGTGGGGCGCTGACATTCACCAGGGTCATGCCTATGTATGGGACTGGTGGGGCGGCGTAAAAGTCATTGATGTCAGCAATCCCCGCCAACCCAAACTGGCCGGCAAATACCACACCCGTGGACTGATCCATGGTTTGCGCAAAAAGGGTAATTATGCCTATTCGGCTAACGGCAGCGGTGGCGTGCAGGTGTTTGATATTAAAAACCCGTTAAACCCAATCTGGGTAACGGGCATTGACGTGCCAGGCACGGTTTACGACCTCTGGCCATCCACCGACACCGAATATTTATATACCGCGGCAGGGGAACAGGGTTTGCAGGTGCTGGAAATCAGCGATCCCTTTTACATTTACGACCTGGACCGTTACCTGACCGGTGGCAATGCCACGGTTGTTCGCGAACACCGAAAGATTGTCTATGTCGGTAACCAGGGCGGCGGACTGGCCGTCTTTAATGCCAATGAACCGTTCCAATTGCAGCTGGTTCAGAGCCTGCCGATACCGGTCAATGACATGTGGATCAACAATAACACCTTATTTGTTGCCAGCACCAGGCTGGGACTACTGCGCATGGATATTAAACAAAACGGCGAACTAAAGTCCAAATATCGTATTATTAATGACAGTGCTGAGCGGGTCACCGCCAACGACCAATTACTGGTTTCCGCGGCGAGGCAGCAGGGTGTTTCACTTTGGCAATATAAGAAGGGCGAGTACAAGGCGGTTTCCAGCATCAGCATAGCGGAACCTGTGCTCGATTTAAGTTTGTCAGGAACCAACTTGCTGGTGTACACCAACCATCAGGGATTATTGGTGTACGATGCATCGACGCCTATGAATCCACAATTGTATGCGCGCTACCCGGCAACCGATATCAATAAGGACATCATGGTTCATGACGACAGCGTGTTTTTCGGCGGCACCCATACGATTGCGTCGGTACAATTGTTGCCACAACTGCAATGGCAAATATTAAGCGATTCGCAACTTGAAATAACCCTGCCGAAAGATTTTCCACTGGGTAACTATCACCTCATGGTGCAGGACGCTGCCGGTGGCGAGCAGCTATGGCCCAATGCCTTGCAGGTTTCGCTGCCAAAGCCGACCAAACCTAAAATGACCATGGAGAAATTCAAGCAACTCTACCAACAACACCGTTCCGGCCAACAACAGCACGATCAATAACGATGCTACATCGCGATCGTCGCCAGCCATCGCAGCAGTGTCATGACAACATCCCAGGCCATTAATATCTACAATATAATCAATTAGTTATCAAGGCATTGGCACTGCATAGCAAACAACCAGCCCTTTGGCTATACTGATTTGATAGTTTGTGGTGCATAACAAGATCCGCAGTGCAGTTCGCCAGGACAATAGACAACGACCATCTCCTGGCGATCGCACAGACGACGAGCCTTGTAGCGGACGTATATTTTTTAACGACTATCGTGAAAGTCAATCGAGTCATGCCGGAGAACTTGTGTCAACATCCATTACGATAAGACGTTACCTTGATAAGCAGGACGTACGGTACACGACGCTGGAAATTGACTGCGCGCTGGATGAGGTGTTGCAAAACGGCACCGATAAAGTGGATCCATCGCAAATTGCCAGGGCTGTTATCCTGAAAGATTTGCGCGGCATGTTGATGGCGGTGTTGCCCGGCCCCAATGAACTGAACATTGAAGCGCTGAACCGCCAACTTCACCGTAATCTGCAGGCTGCCGCGAGCGACGATTACCAAAGTATCTTTGCTGACTGTGAACCCGGCATATTGCCACCGTTGGGCGAAGCCTACGGTTTTGAAACCGTGGTGGATGACGGCCTGCTTGACCAGGATCTGATTTATTTCGTTTCCGGCAATTCGCGGGAACTGGTAAGAATTTCCGGTTATGATTTTCAACTGCTGCACAGCAATGCCTGGTTCGGCAATACGTTTTCACACATTACCAGCCAGCAGGCGGCAACGGGCGAGCCGAGCGTACCGGCATCCTCCACTAAAGACGAACAAAAGCGTGACCTCAAACAATTGTTGCAACAACCGGATCAAACACCGAACCTGCCGCCGATAACACAAAAAATCAGTCAGCTTAACAATAACCCGTACGCACACGGGGAAGATCTGGCAAAGTTGCTGGAAAAGGACGAAGCGCTGGCAAACCAGATCATTCAGTATGCGCAATCAGCACCCTACGTTAAGGACATGTCTGCAACCACTATCAGGCAGGTGATCGCGCGCAGTCTCAGTTATGACCTGGTGATGAATCTGGCGCTGGGCATCTCAACGACCCGGGGTTTTAAAGTCACGCCTCATGGTCCGCTGGGACTGCAGGCGTTCTGGCGACACGCCACCTACAGCGCCACCCTGGTATATGGTCTGTGTCAGATCATACCGCGCAAACATCATCTGCAGCCCGGCACCGCGGTTTTATGTGCTTTACTCCATAACATCGGGATATTGCTGTTTGGCCATCGTTTTCCCGAGGAATTTACCCAACTCAATAACGCTGTCAGCAATAACCCGGAAACGCCGGTGATGGATCTGGAACAACGCATGTTCGGCGTCTCTCACACCGACATGGGCCATTGGCTCACACACTACTGGCTTATGCCGGATGAACTGGTGACGGTAACACGGGAACACCACAATCTGGACTATGCGGGACCCTACAAGGAATACGTGCGCCTGGTGTGCCTGGCTGATAAATTGCTGCGACTGCATGATATCGGCGATGCCGGCGATAACGAAGTTTCAGATGAGTTTTTGCAACAAATGGGAGTCACCCGGCAACAGGTCCTCCCCGTTCTGGAAAAAACGATTCAGGGAAGCGATGAACTGGATAATATGGCACGCCAGTTGGCGGCCTGATTAAAACCCTGAATACTTTTTCATGTTATCTTAAAACACAATCGGGGTTGCTTGGTTAGCTGGCACGACAAGTGCAACAAGAACAATAAGCTATGAGCGATATTTATTAATCAACAAAAAGTTGTCACGACATTTCATTCATTCAAAGCAGGTAAACTAACGTGCGCCCATCAGCGTACAATCGAATAGTTTCACATCGTATTATCCGACAGCAACACAATGGGTAAGCATGACAGAATCGGGAGTCTGTAACGTGGCCAAAACAGGGTTACAGGAAGAACACGAAGCGTTGCGCCAGAAACTGGATTTGTTTATGGACCAGGCGCGTGAAAACGAACAGAAGATGCGCCGCTTCCATGAGCAGGAACTCCATTTAATCACGGCGCGCACATTGCCCGATTTAATCCAGAGTATTCTATACAATTACCGGCGCTCCTTTTCCCTCGACGCAGTGAGCCTGATGCTCTACGACCCGGAATACGAAATACGGCGTATCCTGGAAGAAGAAGGCATTCGAAGCGGAGATCATCCCAGCTTGATGTTCGTCACCGACCTGGACCAACTGCAAAACCTGTTCGGCGACAACCTGGATCCACAATTGTGTGCGTTTGGCAAAGAGCAACACCAGTTCCTGTTCAATCAACTGAGCCAGGGTTACATGCCATTGCGCAGCGTGGCCATCCTGCCGCTGATCCGCTATGGTGAACTCATTGGCAGTTTTAACCTGGGGAGCTTTTCCGAGGAGCGCTTTGCGGAAACCGCGGGAACGGATTTTCTGCAACGTCTGGCGACCATCGTTGCCATCTGCCTGGAAAACGCCACCAACAATGAACGGTTAAAACGGGTGGGATTAACGGATCCATTAACCCGAATCAACAATAGGCGATTTTTTGACCAGCGCCTCAGCGAGGAAATTGGTCGCAGCATCCGGGCCGATGAACCCATCAGCTGCCTGTTTATCGATATCGACCATTTCAAGGCATTTAACGACGATAATGGCCACCAGGTGGGCGATTTCATCCTCCGGGAAGTGGCCTGCCGTATTCGCAAACAACTGCGCAACTGCGACGTGATTGCCCGCTACGGCGGCGAAGAATTCGCGGTATTACTCGCCAATACCCCGGAACTGATCGCCGAGGAAGTCGCTGAACGTATCCGCGCCAGTATCGATCGACAGGATTTTCCCGTTCCCGACAGCAGCCAGCGCCTGCATGTGACGGTTTCCATCGGTGTCGCTACCATGTCGGCGCTGCAGGGGCGCGAGGATATCGTAACCCTGGGCCGCACCCTTATCGACAATGCCGATCACGCACTCTATGAAGCCAAAAGCGAGGGCCGCAACCGCAGCGTTCTCTACCGTGCTGAAAAGACCCCCGGGGATCAATGAAATTACATTATTCAGTTGCCCCAATAACCGCTTTATGACTACTATTGCGGCGATGGCCGGATTTTTAGACCTGTTGCGCGTTTGTTGAAATTCATTTCCTCGATCCCTATATAAGGATCTATTGCTTGACAGAACTGAAAAAAAAATCCATATTTTTTTAAAATGACACTGATTTCGCGTTAAGCTGTCAAAATTCATTAACATCGCAAAGGATTTTCCCGTTAGCGATGCAATGTTCAGACACGGACAATGTCTAATTTCCAGTTATAGCACCGCCGATATACACTACAGACCAGCAAATACCTGACAACTAACTAGTTGGGAAATATCAGAAAAAAGCACGCAATTGGACTTGAAATCGCACTCTGATTAGGCTGAAATGGGTTTAAACGCGACAACAAGCGCAAACTACGCAGAATATCTATTTAATTTCCATTACTTAATTTCATATTGGAGGCAACCTACGTGAGTGAAAACATCGTTCACCTCACTGACGATACCTTTGAGGCAGAAGTGGTAAATACGGATGGCCCGGTATTGGTAGACTATTGGGCTGACTGGTGCGGTCCGTGCAAGATGATCGCACCCATTCTCGATGAAATTGCCGGCGAATATAAAGACAAGGTCAAAATCGCCAAGCTCAACATCGACGAAAATCCGGCAACACCTCCAAAATACGGTATTCGCGGTATCCCGACGCTCATGCTATTTAAGGGCGGTAACGTGGAAGCTACCAAAGTGGGGGCTGTTTCCAAGTCACAGCTCACCGCTTTTATTGACAGTAACATATAGGGAATTAAAATTATTAAAGGCAAAGGGAGTAAATGCCGCTATATAGGCTTTACTCCCGGCCTGTGAAGTGGTAATTTTAGACAAAAGAGAGTAATAATTCTGTAGTCGCCACGAACCTGGCAAACCCCCAATTTAGACCAAAACATAAAATTGTCAGCCCAACTGCGGGCGGTACATTTCTTGTTTTAGCTCGTTAACCCGATACGTATAACTTGACCAATAAACCATATTAGGGCGCGTCGACAGGCGATTGAACAGGAATGTAATTTGCGAGGCGAATAAACAATTGATCTCGCCCAACCATTGAAACAGTACGCAACCAATTTAAGTATACAAACAATAAAAATCATGCTCTTGAATCAGGGTTGATACCCCCAGCGATGCCCGAATTAAACAGCAACAAATGACGTAAACCAGAGGAATTTAACCAAACCTTCCCAAAGATTGATTCTTTACTATCAACTTCTAAACCTACCTGAATATACGACTATGAACCTCAGTGAATTGAAACAAAAATCCGCCAAAGACCTTAACGATCTCGCCCTGGAACTGGGTATTGAAGGCATGTCCCGATCACGAAAACAGGACATTGTCTTTGCCATCCTGAAACAACAGGCCAAGGCCGGCGAAGACATCTATGGCGGTGGTGTTCTGGAAATCCTCCAGGATGGATTTGGCTTTTTGCGATCAGCGGATAGCTCCTATCTGGCGGGACCGGATGACATCTATGTATCCCCCAGCCAGATACGGCGATTCAGCTTGCGCACCGGTGATACCGTGGGAGGGAAAATACGACCGCCCAAGGACGGCGAACGTTATTTCGCGCTGCTCAAAGTACAGGAAATTAATTTCGAGCCTCCGGAAAACGCCCGCACCAAGTTACCCTTTGAAAGCCTCACGCCATTATTCGCCAATGAACGGCTGAAAATGGAAAAAGGCAATGGCAGTACTGAAGACCTGACTGCCCGGGTCATCGACCTGGCGTCCCCGATCGGTAAAGGCCAGCGGGGCCTGATCGTATCGCCACCCAAGTCCGGCAAGACCATGATGCTGCAGAACATCGCCCAATCCATTGCATTCAACCATCCTGAGTGTACCCTGATTGTCCTGCTCATCGACGAACGGCCGGAAGAGGTTACCGAAATGGAGCGTTCGGTGCGTGGCGAAGTGGTGTCCAGTACCTTTGACGAACCCGCCAGCCGCCACGTACAGGTGGCCGAGATGGTCATTGAAAAAGCCAAACGCCTGGTGGAGCACAAGCAGGACGTGATTATCTTGCTGGACTCCATTACCCGCCTGGCACGCGCCTACAATACCGTGGTGCCTTCCTCGGGCAAGGTGTTGACCGGTGGTGTGGATGCCAATGCCCTGCAACGTCCCAAGCGCTTTTTCGGTGCGGCCCGTAATATCGAAGAAGGTGGCAGTCTCACCATTATCGCCACGGCGCTGGTTGATACCGGATCCCGGATGGACGACGTGATTTACGAGGAATTCAAAGGTACCGGTAACATGGAGGTGCACCTGGATCGTAATATCTCCGAGAAACGCATTTATCCCGCCATCAATATCAATCGTTCCGGCACGCGCCGGGAAGAACTGATTACCGATTCGGAAGAACTGCAAAAAATGTGGATCCTGCGTAAATTGTTGCATCCCATGGAAGAACTGGCTGCCATCGAGTTTCTCCTGGATCGTCTCAAGCAAACCAAAACCAATAATGAGTTTTTTGATTCCATGAAACGGTAATCGCCGTTGCGCCATAAGCTTTCGTATTGGCGACACCACCTATCGATGACTGCGTCAATGGCCGCCGTGAAAATTCCTTTTCCTGTCGTTTATATCCGCTTGCTTGCCGGGCTTTGCGTGACGTTACTGGGTTTAACCCAGCTCACCGCCTGCAGTGGCGAACGTTATACCGCACTCATGAACGCCGCCCGAAATGGCGATAGTGAAGCCGTCAGCCGGATGCTGGACCTGGGCGCCAACGTCAACGAAAAAACGACCAAGGGCAAAACCGCATTGATGCTGGCCGCTGCCGGGGGTTTTACCGATACCGTCAAACAACTGGCCGACCGTGGAGCCGATGTACGCTTAAAGGACGACTACGACACCACGGCGCTCATTGCGGCAGCCACCGGCGGGCATGCTGATACAGCCGTGTTGCTCATGGAATACGGCGCTGATCCCACCTTCAAGGACACCAGCGGCGGTTCGGCATTGAGTAACGCTACATTCTTTGGCCACACGCAAACCGTGGTAGCGATACTCGATCACATGCAGCAACTACCCGAACAGGTGGGCGAAGAACTGATAATGCTGGCCGCCGGACTGGGCCACCAACAAATCGCCGAAGCCCTACTGAAAAAAGGTGTCAGCCCCAATGCCAGGGGCATCAAGCAACGTACGGCGTTAATGGCCGCCGTGGCGTTTGAAAAAACCGAGCTGGTGAAGTTACTGTTGGAAAACGGCGCGGATATCAACGCCAGCGATGATGAAGGAATCTCCGCCATAACGGTAGCCGAAGATAACGGCCCGGAGGAGATATTAAAGCTACTGCAAAAACATCAGAACAAAAATAAATAAACCGCGAAAAATCCCTGATCGTATTATTTCCACCACTATTTCCACCAGGCAGGCCCCGAGCCTTCATGGGGCACGCTATGGCATCGTTCGCACACAAACAATGAAAATGCCACTTTATCGTGACACACACCGCAGTATTCACCACGCAACACCTTGTTCATGCTGATGGGGTTGGCGCCTTCCTGGGGAACAAAGATCTTGGGATGACAGTTTTCGCAGGCCAGCCATTTGGTATGCGCAATGTGGGGAAATTTCACGTGGGGCATAAACTGGGTATTTTTCATGACGATATCCAGGTCCATGGTGACCATTTCATTTTCACCCTGCAAATCTGCGCGTGGTTCGATTAACCCCTGCTCCAGGGTCTTGACCCAGTCCACTTCGTTGCGCCGGTCACGGGGAAAATCCGCCATCGCTTCGGTAGGACTTTGCAGCACGACAATGGCGTTGTTGTCACGGTCATGATACTGGTCATCACGCGGCGGCACGCTGCCGGTGATCCTGGGAATACTGAGTTTTTTACCGCCGATAATTTGCCCGTCCAGCGCCTCATAGTCGGGATCGGACAATAATAGTGACTGGCTCCGGGTTGGTTGACTGCTTTCGGGTTGTTGTTCGACTTGCGGCTGTGAGTGCGCTGAAACGCCACCCTGGGTCGCCATTGTGGTTTTCGCAGGCACGTTTTCTACGGCCTGCCTGTTATCGCCAGTGGCGGAATCGGGAGCGGTTGCTTTAGAGACCGGTTGGTTTTCAGATGCCGGTTGCGGCGGCGACACACAACTCACAAGGATAGCGATCACTATCATTGCTGCGCCACTGACATAGAGTGTTTGCCGCGGATTCAACATCATTCCACAGTGGTTTGACTGGCGCTCTGGTTTTTAACATTGGAGAAGCGGTCATTTTTATGATTGCCCCACCATTTCTGGGGTGACTTATCGTGGGGTACGCTATGGCAGCGCTCGCAAATCCACAATGCAAAGGCCACCTTGTCATGGCAGCGGCCGCAATGTTCGCCGGCCAGAATGCCGTCCATGGAAGGATTATTGGCGCCCTTTTTCGGTATAAAAATATCCGGATGACAATTGGAACAGGCCAGCCATTTGGTATGAGCAATGTGCGGAAACTTAACCCAGGGCATGTGACCGGTATCCTTGAATAGAATATCCATGTCCATGGTCATCATTTCATCGTCACCTTTGAGGTCCGCACGGGGTTCGATGATACCCAGGTCCAGGGCTTTTACCCAGTTGATACCGCCGCGCCGGTCGTAGGGAAAACTGCCCAAGGCTTCACTGGGATCCTGCAGGGTTGCAATTGCGGCATTCTTGGGATCATGAATACCGTCTTCATAGAGGGTTTCAATCTCCACGTCGTGTGCATACTGACGGTTGTCGTGCCAGACCTTGCCGCGCGCCACGCCGCCTTCAACGACATAATTGGCACTGCGCGTGGCTGAAATACGTTCCTGGGTATTACAGGACACCAACACAATCACCGCCAGCCCAATGAGCCCCGTGGCTACTCCCCTCCAGTTCATGATGACCTCTTTAGAATTCTGCCCCTGACTGCCGCAGCAAGTCCAATAATTCGTTGTTACCTTCGCTCAGGGCGATGGTTAAAGCCGTGCGCCCATCCGTGGATTTCACATTGACGTCGGCACCCCCCTGGATCAGGCGAGCCACAACGTCCTGGTGTTCCTGATTGACCGCCCACAACAGGGCCGTCCACCCCTGTGAGTCTTTTTTGTCAACATCGGCACCCTGTTGTAGTAGTAAATCAACGATCGCCAGATGCCCTTTGCTCGCCGCCCGCATCAATGCCGTCCAACCCCGATCATCCTGGGCGTTGACCTGCGCACCCTGCTCCAGCAAAAGTTTCACCATATCGGTATCACCCTGCCTGGCGGCATGAATCAGGGCTGTCCAGCCGTAATTGTTACGGGCATTAACGTCACTGCCTGCATCAAGCAGGGCGGTGACCTGGTCGCGATCGCCGTCCAACACCCCTTTCATTAATTCGGTGTTGCCGTCACAACCGCTCAGCACTAAACCTGCAATACTTACAATCAGGATAAAAAAGATTTGTCGCACGCGAACTACTCCGGCTTTTGCCCGTATCGGTATTTCTACTTGTTATCGATGCCGAGCCCCGATTTTAGCTAATCATTGGCCTTCATCATAGGCATTTCCCCATCGATCATGTAACATTTGATGCGCAGACGCCAATACCAAGAAGAAACGCGCTAGTGGATCCTCCTTGCCGGGCACCCCAACAACGACAACAATGTCCGTCGGCGGACCTGATCCACAACCCCTTGAAAATATAAGCTATTGATACACTGAGGAATTTAATGTCGCAACTGCCCTGCCCCCACTGCAAGGAAGAAACCATTACCTGGTGGCAAAAATACATTGCGGCCAAATGGGCGCTTATTTACTGCGCCAAATGCAATGGCCGAATTTGCTCCCATCCGTTTATTCTGGTGTTCTACACCATGCTATACGTCTGGGATGTGATGTTATTCGGTTACCTGTTTTATCTCACCCACAACGGGTGGTATTTGCTAACACTGGTTGTCATCTGGATTATCCTCGACATTTTCAGTCTGTGGCTGCCTATCAGCGCCATGAAGCCCAAAGCGCCAGCCGAGTCAACTGTGTCACCAGAGTCAAAAGTACCACCGGAATCAAAATCCCGGTAACTATTGCAATGATCACCATACCATGGCGACTGTAATTGGCGTCGGCATTGCCGCCGTCGATATTATCAACTTCACTGACGGCTTCCCCCGCGAAGACGACGAAGTACGCGCGCAACGCCAGGATATCCGCCGTGGCGGGAATACCGCCAATACGCTGGTCGTACTCAGCCAGCTGGGTCACCGTTGTCGTTGGCTGGGCACGCTTGCGGACGACCTCAACAGCATGGTCATCGGCGATGACTTCGCCCGCTACAACATTGACACCACCGGTTGCGAAATCATCACCGGCGGTAAAACCCCCACCTCTTACATCACGCTCAATCAACGCAACGGGTCGCGCACCATCGTGCACTACCGGGATTTACCGGAGTTAAGCGCCACGGCGATGAATAACATCCCGCTGCAACACGCCCACTGGGTGCATTTTGAAGGGCGCAACGAAATCCATACCCGTTACATGATTGACCATGTCAAAAAACAGCACGCATCGCTGCCGGTGTCCATTGAAATCGAAAAGCCCCGCGACCAACTGGACCTGTTGTTAAATGCCGGCGCCGACGTTTACTTTTTTTCACGGGCGCTGGCACGCGCCCAAAACTTTGCCAGCGCCGGGGAAATGCTCAAACACTATCGGCAAACCATTCCCCACGCGCTACTAGTGTGCCCCTGGGGTGAGCAAGGGGCCTATGCCCTGGAGCAGGACCGCTTGTTGCACGCACCGGCCATCGACGTTGATCCCGTGGTTGACACCATCGGCGCAGGTGACACGTTCAACGCCGGATTCATTCATGCGCGCCTCTCGGGTAAAGATACACTGTCAGCATTGCAATACGCCTGTGGGCTGGCGGCAAAAAAATGCGCACTGGAAGGTTTTGAGGGACTGGCCAATGAGGCATAGCCGGTCCACAATGGTATCCCTATGACACATCTTGTTATTGGCGGCGGCATCATGGGCCTGCTCACAGCCTATTACCTCACCGCAGCGGACGAAAAAGTCATGGTGCTGGAACAGGGTGCCCTGGGGCAGGAGTCTTCCTGGGCTGGCGGCGGCATTCTTTCGCCCCTGTATCCATGGCGCAATCCGGAGCCGCTGAATGAGCTGGCCCGGTGGAGCCAGCACCATTACGCCGACCTGGTAGAAGAGTTAAAAGCAGCGTCGGGCATTGACGCTGAATGGCGGCCCTGCGGGTTTCTCATTCTCGACCCGGAAGAAATCGAATCTGCCCTTGCCTGGGCCAAACTCCACGGCACCCGGGCGGAAACTATTGGCCGGGACGCCATGAGGCATCACGCCCCTAACCTGTCGCCCGACATCCTGCCGCCACAAGCCATCTGGCTGCCCGACATTGCCCAGGTCAGAAATCCGCGACTGCTTAAAGCCCTCATTGCCACGCTGCGCCAACAAGGCGTGGAGTTACGCGAGCATACGCCGGTATCCGAGCTGGTTATTACCAACGACCAGGTCACCGGCGTGAGGTGCGGCGACCAGGAACTGCCGGCATCCACGGTGACCGTGGCCTGTGGCGCCTGGAGCCGTCAGTTACTGCAAAACGTTGCGCCGCAGCTTTTTGTTGAACCGGTACGGGGGCAAATGTTGTTGTTCAGGGCGGACCCCGAGTTGCTGACCACGATGGTCATGCAGCACGCGCGCTACCTTATCCCCCGGCTGGACGGGCGCATTATTGCCGGCAGCACGCTGGAACACGTGGGATTTGATAAACACACGACCGGGCAGGCGCGTAACGAACTGGCAACATTCGCCACAACGCTGCTGCCTGCGCTGGCCGATGTCCCCATTGAGCACCACTGGTCGGGGCTACGCCCCGGCATCCAGAAGCAGGTGCCGGTCATCAGTGAGCATCCCTCAATTCGTGGGCTTTTTGTGAATACCGGGCATTTTCGAAATGGCGTGGTCACTGCGCCGGCTTCGTGTAAATTGTGTACTGACTTGCTGCTTAACAAACCTACAATACTTGACCATACCGCTTTTAGCCTTTAAGCTTTCCCACTGTCGAATCGATATAAGCTTTTTCGTAGTAGGGTTAAAGCGATATTGATGTAGGTATTAACTCCAATTATAATGCGTCGCATGTTGCAACAAGTATTATCAGAAAATTCGTCTCGCAGGGATATTGTCAACGCGCTCACGGTGCATGGCATTACGCCAACACAGCAGCGTATCCTGATTGCAAAAGTGATGCTGTCCAGACCGCAGCACCTGTCAGCCGACCAGGTACTGCAGCGGATTAACACCCAGTCTCATTCCGTATCCAAAGCGACGGTGTACAACACCCTCAGCCTGTTCGTCGATAAAGGCCTGATCAAGGAAGTCATCGTGGATGCCACCAAGGTGTTTTACGATTCCAATACCCGGCCCCACCATCATTTTTATGATATTGATTCGGGGACGCTGCATGACATCGACAGTGACCAATTGGCCATTGAAAAGTTACCCGAGCCACCGGCCTCGCTGAAGATAAAAGACATAGACGTGATCGTTCGAGTGTCATCGAAACACACTTGATGGCAGCAGGTAACCGCTGACAAAAATTGTCTTATACACTGCCGTAGATAACGTAAACCTCCCTGTAACTCCCTTCGCCTTTGCTTTATACTCCCGTCGCCTGTACCGCGTTTTCTTTGAGTGGACCACAACAATCAAGCATCGCAAAGCCGGCGTAGCTCAGTTGGTAGAGCAACGCATTCGTAATGCGTAGGTCGGAGGTTCGAATCCTCTCGCCGGCACCACCGACCATCGGGTCGGCAATCCGACACAACAATAGCCACATGACGCCACTTTGTGTCGGCAATCAGGCGAAAATCCACTGAGCACTTACTTACGAATACCTATAATTATTTATTATTACTACGTAAGGACAATATATTGTATGAATATTAGCCATTCCAGCTAATATCACTTCTATCGATATATTTATAGATATAAATTACTTCCAATGACTAAATCCCTTTAGTATGGTCGGTTTCAGACAAACATAACCCATGCCCCCAAATATGTTTGTCTGGCCGCGACGCCGCCCTGTTGCGGCCTTTTTTTTGCCCGCCTTATACGCCGTTAACATTTCCAGTCACTATGATATAGTCTTGCAGATATCAAAGCTTCTAAATGGAATTTAACGGTGTCTAGCATGAGAAAAAGCGCAATAATCTCCCTTACATTACTACTATCCGCAATACCTATTTACCCCGTAAGTGCCAGTTACGAAGATGGCTTAAAAGCCGCTGAAAAAGATGATTACAAAACCGCTTTCAAGCAATGGCAAGCCCTGGCCCGCAAAGGTGACGTCCAAACCCAGGCGACAGTAGCCGTGCTCTACCATACCGGTCAGGGCGTTTCCAGGGACTATGAAAAAGCGTTTTACTGGTACAAGAAAGCCGCCGAACAGGGCAATACCGCCTCCCAGGCTAACCTCGGTGTTATGTATGCCAAAGGGACGGGGACCAAGCGTGATATGGTTGAAAGTTTTGCCTGGTATACATTGGCCGCCAAGGCCCATAAAGATAAAAAAATAGGCAATGAGTTATGGGGCATTGACGCCATTGCAGCGCAACTTTCCAAACAGGAAATGGCAAAAGCCAAAAAGCTGGCCAACCAGTATTTAAAAAAATACGCCGCCAAAAAATAACAGCGCCGCTGCCCAGTTGATACGCGGCCATGCAGGACATTTTCCTCATTGTTGTTCTTGCCATTGTGGCCTGGTACTGGTGGGATACGATGCAAAGCAAGGAAATAGCACGCCAGGCTGGACGCCGCGTCTGCCAGCAAAACGATGTGCAGTTCCTCGACGACACGGTAGAAAAAAAGAAAATCTGGGTGCGACGCGGTCCTCACGGGCGTCCTGAATTGTGCCGCCTGTTCTTTTTTGAATTCGCAACCGACGGAGCACACCGCTATCAGGGACGTATCGTTGTATTAGGTAAAACCGTATCCGACGTCAGCATGGATGCTTACCGTATGCCGTAGCGCTACGGTTACTTGCTTTGCTATCCATTTGATCGCGCCGTTTTCGATGACAAGAGATCCCTATCAGGTATCGGCATTCAGGAACATTAATAATTAATAATTGTTCTCATGCTGATAGCGCAATCGATATAGTGCATCAAAACAAGTGCATAAATCCGAATGAAATTATGTAGCTGTCACCTTCATCAGGTGCTTCATATTCCAGGCGCACCGCGGAGTCTTCGTCCATGTTGAACTTCGCCCCCAGTCCGTAGAACGTATTATTGTCGTTAACTTCAGCACTCTGGTTGGGAAACCCGGTAAATTCAAATCTCGTTCTTTCGTTGTAGCCGGAATAACCGGCCTTGGCAAACAGGTTAATCGCAGTTGTCACCGGTAAGTAACCTATTACGTAAAGCGTAATTTCTTTGCGGGTAACTTTCTGTTCCCCATTCAAGGTAATGGTACCGCCGGCGCCATCGGGCACCTGGAGTTGTTCACTGTCAGTTAACTGTCCGTAATCACGATATAGAATTTCAAAACCCACGAAGTCGGAAAACTGATGACCCAAGGCGATTTTAAACGGTATGCCTTCATCCTCGAATCCTGCTACGTCGATAAACGCCCGCTCAATAGACATTCCAAAAAAAGAATCCGTTGCATCATCGGCAAATACCGGATTAACAAACAACCCCGCTACAATCGCTAACCCGTTGATAATTTTATTTTTCATTTTTGTAATAGACTGCGTTGAACAATGGCACACTGCGGTAAATTATTCGAGCATAACATATAAGCAAATTGCGCAGTATGCGCGGGTTATCCCCAGTCACCGGGGCATAACTAACTGTTTTGCGGTATTCGCTTCGCCATGGCCCCAAATCATGCAGGCGATGCCGGGTTATTATCGGCTTAATTATCGGCTTAACTATTGCATTAATTTGTCCATAGTGTGCATTGGTACTGCCGCAAGCCCGATGGCGAACAACGACTCGCTGAATTCTCCAAAGGGCGCTGCAAGTGACTATTTTATGAGGATTTTTGAACGCGACCACTGGTGGTTCATGATCGAAGGCCATTGAACGGGAGGAATTCAACCATGCGACCTATTATCTTAACGCTGCTGTGGGCAATCTCAGTTTGCGCATTTGCCGGAAAACCCGACGCCATTCAATACCTGAAGGACGGCCGCTACCAGCAAGCCCTGAACGAGTTCCAGTCCCTTGCCAGGCAGGGGGATCATGTCGCAATGGTTGCCATTGGCAACATGCATTATCAGGGCATGGGTATAGAACAGGATTATGAGCAAGCGCTAAATTGGTGGATGAAAGCTTACCAATTGGGAAACCCCGATGCCGTCGTCAATATCGGTGTGCTATATCGGGACGGCAAGGGTGTCGAGCGCAACCTGATGATCGCTTATGACATTTTTCTGTTGATCAAAGTCAAGGAACTGGGTGAAACAAAAACGCAACTGCGAAATGACAATAACCTGGTTAAAACCGTTGCCGATATGAACGAATATCAAATTGAGGAAGCACTTTGTTATTCCGAAGAATACATTGCTCGATATCTCGAACAACAGGGTGAAGGCAAAATTGTGCAATACCGGGATGAATTGGAACTAAAACAGAAACTGGGGCGATACCCGGGTTTGAGAATACCCAAGTACGACTGCGACAAGTT
The DNA here is from genome assembly GCA_050117455.1 of Gammaproteobacteria bacterium. Taxonomy (GTDB): domain Bacteria; phylum Pseudomonadota; class Gammaproteobacteria; order SZUA-152; family SZUA-152; genus JAKEGK01. The sequence continues at coordinate 22,259 of JASFMT010000010.1, forward strand.
TCGTCAATAACAATCATATTAACAATCGCTTGTGTTTAACTATCGGTGCCATAACAGTGACACCCGCGCTGGCGCCCGGACTGGAATGCCGTTTCGCGACGCGCAACTCCTGAGTTACAGAAACCTCGCGCCCTCCGTGGCTGATCGTGACGGACAACTAATACGCTACGACTGA
>JASFMT010000011.1:0-22136 GCA_050117455.1 Gammaproteobacteria bacterium
TTATTATGTTCCATCAGTTTCTGTCGATTGAGTTAATTTGGCGGCGATCCAACGGTGACGGTATTATCTTTTTCCACCGACTGGGAAGGTTTAGGTTTCTTTTTATTGTTAGTGCCCTGGCCGGACAGTCGAATCTGTAACCGCATATTGCTTACCGAATTGGCATAGGCCAATGCGGTTTCTTCAGTGATTCGGCCGTTACAGAACAAATGATACAGTGATTGGTCCATGGTGAACATGCCGGAGTTAGTGTCTTTTTCCAGTACGTCGTGCAATTCGCCAAATTTACCCCGTGCAATAAGGTCGGAAATACGCGGCGTCAAGGTCAATAGTTCGATAGCCACGGTGCGGTTCCCATCAACGGTTGGTACCAGAATTTGAGAAATGACGGCTTTTACGTTGTGCGAGAGCCCAATGCATATTTGTTCGTGCTTGTCCTTGGGGAACATATGGATGACACGGTCGAAGGCTTGCGAGGCGTTGTTGGCATGTAACGTCGCCAGGCACAAATGTCCCGTATCAGAGAATTCCAGCACGTTTTCCATCATTTCCCGGTCACGAATTTCGCCCACCATAATGACGTCCGGCGACTGACGTAATGCGTTGATTAACGCATTGTGGTAGGAGTTGGTATCGACTCCCAGTTCCCGTTGATTAACGATGGATTTTTTGTGTTCGATGATATATTCGATGGGATCTTCAATAGTAACGATGTGGCTGAGATCTTTATTATTGCGGTAGTCAATCATGGCGGCCAGGGTAGTGGATTTGCCTGCGCCAGAAGGGCCGACCACCAGTACCAGCCCCCGTTTCATCATCACGATATCCCGCAACATGGTGGGAATACCCAACGTCTCAAAATCCGGTACCGATGAGGGCACTGCCCGGATCACCATGGCGGTTTCGTTGCGTTGTTTGAAAATGTTAAAGCGAAAGCGACCAATGCCGGGAATCGTACAGCCAATATTGGCTTCAGGATTTTCCTCAAACGCGGCAATTTGTTCCTTGGTCATGATCAATTTGGCCATTTTTTCCGTACGGCCGGCGGCGAGAGCGGGGATATTGACGGGTCTGAGTTTGCCATTAATACGGAACACAGGGGCGGTACCGGTACTTAAGAACAGGTCAGATGCCCGGGTATTGATCATTTCCTTCAGTAACTTCGATAACAGATCCATAGATACAACTCTTTGATAAAAAACGTATTATTGGGGCTGGTGCGCCCCGGAATATTGGCGAAATGGGCGAGTGTAATGGGCCGCCGGAACGCAAGATTGTGCGAGCACTAATTCTTAAAGCAGTGCACCAAAGCCTTAAAGCAGTGTACCAAATTTTCGATGCAAGGGAATATTTATGGACGCGGGCGTGGACAGGGAGTCGGTTATCTTAAGTAATGCGAAAATCCCAAATGCCGATAGCATTCGGGTCTGACGCGTTAATTTAGTTTATAGCGCCGGAAGATCCGCGGTAAGTCGCGGAGCGTTTCGGCGGCAAGGCGCCAGGCGCGTATTTGCGCTTTTGGGTGGGAAAAACGGCGTGTATAGGGTTGCTCGGTGTCGACCCGGGTGATGGAGAGAACATCGAAACTATTGAAGTCGATATTTTCTGCCAGAGTTTCTGTGAATTGTTCCAGATTGGCGAGACTATCACTCATCTTTTTTTCCAATTTATTTTTATTTTTTTGTGATTTGTTGCGACTATCTGACATGATCCACACCACCAACACTGTAACTGCTTAGTTAGTTATTCGGCCCTGGCGGTGAATTCTTAAACAATCTTATCTGATTGAATTTAATGCTATTTTTTTAAATCGGCGGTTAAATGGGGCAGAATGCGGTCTAACATGGGCTTGAGTAGCCGCGGGTTGGCGGCAACGACATTGCCGTTTTCCAGGTAGTTTTTCTCGCCGGCAAAGTCACTGACAAAACCGCCCGCTTCCTCAATCAATAACACCCCTGCAGCCATGTCCCAGGGGTTCAGGCCCAGTTCCCAGAAACCGTCCAGCCGCCCACAGGCGACATAGGCCAGGTCCAGTGCCGCGGATCCCGCGCGGCGGATACCAGCGGTCATGGGAAACAGCGCCTTGAAGGTTTCCAGATAGGCCTCCAGGTGCTGTTGTTCCTTGAAAGGGAAGCCGGTGCCCAGCAGGGCACCATCCAGTGATGTACGCGTGGTGACGCGAATGCGCCGGTCATTGAGCTGGGCGCCGCGGCCGCGGGACGCGGTAAACAGTTCCTGGCGCAACGGATCATAAACAACCGCCTGTTCCAGAGTCTGTTTATGGCGCAAGGCGATGGAAATGGCGAATTGCGGGAAACCATGCAGATAATTGGTTGTGCCGTCCAGGGGATCAATAATCCACTGGTAATCATCACCGGATTGCTGGCCACTTTCTTCGGCCATGATGGCGTGACCGGGATACGCCTTGCGAATGGTGCGAATAATTTCCTGCTCGGCGGCTTTGTCCACGTCCGAAACAAAATCGTTTGCTGATTTGGTTTTAACATTCAGGCGGTCAATATGGTCCATGGCGCGGACCACGATGTTACCCGCATTGCGGGCCGCCCGTACTGCGATATTTAGTATGGGATGCATGATGCTAATGAATGATTTAACTTATTAAAGATCTGAGATTCGGTTACAATGTGCGCGTGCAATGTAGCAAATTTACTACCAAAATGCGAATAAACACGGATCCGGCGACCTTCGATATTATGCCAAATGCCCTGTCTTTACAGTTTGTGCATACATTCCAATGGCATGCAAAAGCAATGGATTCCTTCAATAAACAATAACGCGTGCTATAAACCGGAAACAAAGCCAGTAGCCGTTACACGAATCAGCTTAGCCAGCCAACAAGTCAATGACTGATCTCCCCATTCCCGATATCCGCTTCGTCATGGTAAACACCTCACACCCCGGCAACATAGGGGCGGTGGCGCGGGCAATGAAAAACATGCGCCTTCATCAATTAGTGTTGGTGGACCCCGTTCGGTTTCCCGATTCCCAGGCGACCGCCCGGGCATCGGGGGCCGATGATGTGCTGGCCAACGCGCGGGTTTGCGATACCCTGGATCAGGCGCTGGCGGGTTGTGATCTTGTATTTGGCGCCAGCGCCCGGTTAAGGCGGTTGTCGTGGCCGCAGGTGGACCCGCGGGAATTTGCAAAACAGGTTTATGCGCAACCGGCTGGTACAACGATCGCGGTGGTCTTCGGGCGGGAACATTCCGGTCTGACCAATGATGAACTGGAGCGCTGCCATCATTTATTATGGATTCCCGGTAATCCTGACTACAGCTCGCTTAACGTGGCTGCTGCCGCACAAATCGTGGCATACGAAATCCATCAATACTGGTATTTGTCGCAACAACAGCCGGTGCCTGACAATACCGTCACGCAGGGGATGTCGCTGGACGGTGAGCCCTTCGCCGATGCCGCCGACATGGAACGGTTTTATGAACATTTGTACGAAACACTGGCCCACATCGGCTTTTTACAGACCGATCATCCACGCAAAATGATGCGCCGGTTACGCCGCTTGTTTAACCGTGCGCGGCTCGATCGGGTAGAGCTCAATATCCTGCGCGGAATACTAACCACGGTGCAAAAAAAACAATAGCCGACTTAAACGCCGGGCAAAGCCTGCTGGCCGTGCCACATATCAAACAAAAATCATCAATAAACGCTTATACTGTTAACAATTACCAGACAAACGCCTGCAACAGGATATTACAGGGAAACTCATGTTTGATCATTTGAGAGAAGACGTCGAATGCGTATTTGACCGTGACCCGGCGGCGCGGACCTTTTTTGAAGTGATTACCACCTATCCTGGTGTGCACGCGGTATTGATCCATCGCCTGAGCCACGCATTGTGGCGGCGAGGATTGAAATGGCTGGCTCGGTTTTTATCCACTTTCGCGCGCTGGATTACCGGTATCGAGATCCATCCTGGCGCTGTGATTGGACAGCGTTTTTTTATTGATCACGGCATGGGTGTGGTGATCGGTGAAACGGCTGAAATTGGTGACGATTGCACCCTGTACCATGGCGTGACCCTGGGCGGCACCAGTTGGCAAAAGGGTAAACGCCATCCCACCCTGGGAGACGACGTGGTGGTGGGGGCGGGCGCCAAGGTGTTGGGTCCCATTACCGTTGGCGATGGGGCGCGCATCGGCTCCAATGCCGTGGTGGTCAAGGATGTTCCGGCATCAGCCACCGTCGTGGGGGTGCCTGGCCGGGCCGTCAGTGCCAATCAGCAAACCCGCGACCAGGAAAAGCGGCGCCATGCCATGGCGGAGAAAATGGGATTCGATGCCTATGGGGTCACGCGTGATGCACCTGACCCAGTGGCTCATGCTATTAATTGTATTCTGGACCACTCGCATGCCCTTGATCAACGTGTGGAAAAGATGTGTACGGCACTAAAAAGCCTGAATGTTGAGTTTAAAGATGTGGATTTACCCGAACTTGGACCTTGCGAAATCGGTCCATTAACAGAGGAGAAGCTGGACGAAAATACCGAGCCAAATGTGGATATTTCCAAGCCGCACAATACTTGACAAAAATACTCGGGAAATACATACTAACTGATAAATACTTGACAATATTGGTCGGGATATTACTATATATAACAGTACGATCGTTAAGGAATATCCCGGAAATGCACACTTGCACAGCGGATTATCAATGAGTATGCAAAGTCTGCTGTTTGTTAAATTTAATCAAAGGGTTATGCTATGAGACTGACAACGAAAGGCCGCTACGCGGTTACAGCAATGTTAGATCTTGCGGTTCACGCCACCAAAGGCCCTATTACGCTGGCGGATATTTCACAACGGCAAGGAATTTCACTGTCCTATCTGGAGCAATTATTTTCTAAACTGCGCAAAAGGGATCTGGTTGCCAGTGCACGCGGTCCCGGCGGAGGTTATCGTCTCAGCCGCGAAGCAACGGAAATTAACGTGGCTGAAGTGATTGCCGCCGTGGATGAAAAAGTCGATGCCACGCGCTGTGGTGGTGAGGGTAATTGCCAAAACGGAGAAGAATGCCTGACACATCAATTGTGGACGGATCTTAGCGAGCAGCTGTATGACTTCCTCAATGGTATTAGCCTGGGCCAGCTCGTTCAGAAGCGCAACGTGCAGGATGTGGCCGCGCGTCAGGATGAAAGACAGGAACAGGGAAACCGTTCATCCATCGTTGTAAATTGATGGGCGCCGTTGGCTGCCAGGCGAATAGCAGTATCGGCATTTTGACAATTTCGTCGGTAATTTAAGTCTTTCGGACTACCCTGGGTGGGTTAACGCAAACCCGCTACCAGCGGTAGGAGACGCCTCTTTAGATTCGAGGAATTGTCCCCATATAAAATGTAGGGTGTTTTCGGCAGTAGCTGGGCGTTGGCTCCATCGTTGATTTCTGAACGAGTCAGGAAGCGGTGTTATCTGGCTGGACAGGCAAACATCAGCAAGCGGCTGTCTTGTTATTATGCGGGACGATCGCTACGAATCTGAAGTCAGAATTATAATATTAAGCATGAGCGGAGATACGCAGTAAAATGAGTCATCCTATTTATATGGATTATGCCGCGACCACACCGGTGGATCCCCGTGTCGCGGAAAAAATGATCAAGTTTCTGACACCGGATGGCGAGTTTGGTAATCCGGCATCCCGTTCCCATGCTTTTGGCTGGCACGCGGAAGAAGCGGTAACGGAAGCGCGCCAACATATTGCCGACCTGGTAAACGCCAACCCGAAGGAAATCATTTTTACCTCCGGTGCGACCGAATCGGATAACCTTGCCATTAAAGGTGCGGCGCATTTTTATCATAAAAAAGGCAAGCATATTGTAACGTGCAAGACCGAGCACAAAGCGGTACTGGATACCTGCCGGCAACTGGAACGGGAAGGCTTCGAAGTGACCTATCTCGACCCCGAATCCAACGGGCTGATCGATCTGGATAAACTCAAGGCGGCACTACGGGACGACACCATTTTAGTGTCCATTATGCATGTCAATAACGAAATCGGTATTATTCAGGACATTGCCGCCATCGGCGAAATGACCCGGGAGAAAGGTATTATTTTTCATGTCGACGGCGCGCAAAGTGCTGGCAAGGTGCCCATTGACCTGGAAACCATGAAAGTGGACTTAATGTCTTTTTCCAGTCACAAGATCTACGGCCCCAAAGGTATTGGCGCGTTATTCGTGCGGCGCAAACCGCGTGTTCGCCTGGAAGCGCAAATGCACGGTGGCGGGCACGAACGGGGGTTGCGCTCCGGTACCTTACCCACTCATCAGATCGTGGGGATGGGTGAAGCGTTTCGTATCGCCAAGGAACAAATGCAGCAAGACAACCAGCGTATCACCAAACTACGGGACAAGTTGTATAGCAGCCTGCAGGATATTGAAGAGGTTTATTTAAACGGCGACATCGAACATCAGGTTCCCAATATTTTAAATATCAGTTTTAATTTCGTGGAAGGGGAATCCCTGATTATGGCCTTAAAAGGTATCGCGGTGTCTTCGGGCTCGGCGTGTACCTCCGCCAGTCTGGAACCTTCATACGTGTTACGCGCGCTGGGCCGTAACGACGAACTGGCACACAGTTCCATTCGCTTCAGCCTGGGACGTTTTACCACCGAAGAAGACGTGGATTACGCCATCGACCTGGTGCATAAAGCCATTGCCAAGTTACGCGAACTGTCGCCTTTGTGGGATATGTATAAAGAAGGTGTCGACCTGTCCAAGGTTCAGTGGGCGGCGCACTAACCTGTTAGCGCATAGGCGGCTTTATAGGGTCGTCTAAACAATCGAAGCGTCAACAATGATTCAGTTTATTTGAAAAAGTTTTAAAGTCGGTTAAAGGTATTTCGATATGGCATACAGCGACAAAGTTATGGACCACTACAACAATCCCCGCAATGTTGGGACGATGGACAATGATGATACGTCCGTGGGAACCGGTATGGTGGGTGCGCCGGCCTGTGGTGATGTGATGCGCCTGCAGATCAAGGTCAATGACCAGGGTGTTATTGAAGACGCGCGTTTCAAGACTTATGGTTGTGGTTCGGCTATCGCATCCAGTTCGTTGTTAACCGAGTGGGTGAAGGGCAAGACCCTGGAGCAGGCTTCGGCCATCAAAAATTCGCAAATTGCCGAAGAGCTGGCATTACCCCCGGTTAAAGTCCACTGTTCGGTACTGGCGGAAGATGCCATCAAATCCGCCATCAAGGACTACCAGGATAAACAGCAAGCTGAGTAGCAAACCCGTTATCGAATTTGTAGTGCAGGTCCAGAGACAGAGAAAAGCACCATGAGTATCTCATTAACAGAAGCGGCCGCGAAGCATGTGCAGGATTTTCTGGCCAACCGCGGATCAGGCGTTGGCTTACGCCTGGGTGTCAAGACCACCGGGTGTTCCGGTATGGCTTACGTGCTGGAATTTGCTGACGAAATTAACTCCGACGATACCGTATTTGAGGATCATGGCATTAAAGTCGTGGTTGATCCGAAAAGTCTGGTATACCTGGACGGCACTGAACTGGACTACACGAAAGAAGGGCTAAATGAAGGCTTCAAATTCAATAATCCCAATGTTAAGGGCGAATGTGGTTGCGGTGAAAGTTTTACCGTTTAGTGCTTTTCTTTCAAACCGGTATTCTCAACATACCTTCAACACATAATTTATAAGGACCGTTGAATTTAAGATGACAACGGCGGATTTAACGCAGGATTATTTTTCGTTGTTTGGTTTGCAGCAGTCCTACGATCTTGACCTCGCGGATCTTTCCCAACGCTATCGTAATCTTCAAAATACCGTGCATCCGGACAAGTTCGCCAGTGCCTCGGCACAGGAGCGCCGGCTATCGGTGCAGCAATCGGCGTTGATTAACGAAGCATACCAGACCTTGCGCAACCCCCTTAACCGGGCAAACTATATGTTGCAGTTGCGGGGTATCGATTTATCCGGGGACACAGGCGCTTCGATGGATTCGGAATTCCTGATGCAGCAAATGCAGTTGCGCGAAGAACTGGAACAGGTGCGCAGCACCGCCGATGCAACGAAGTTGCTGTCTGTCGCGCATGAAATAGAGCAGGCTATCGATGCCTATACAACATCGATCTCCGAGTTGTTTGCCAAAGACGAGGAATCTGGTCTGGAACAAATCAGCGACTATGTACGGCGAATGCAGTTTCTGGTGAAATTGCGCCAGGAAGTCGATGCGCTGGAAGAACAGATGGATTAATCCCTGTTGCTCCCATTAGCGGGATTTTTTGTCCGGCAGGCCCCAAATAGAACCCTGAATCATATAAAATAGCCGCCGTCATCGATGAACGCGGTTCATCGAGATGACCAGGCTTTGTGAGAAATCGTTTAAACAAATACCCGACCAACTATTACCCGACCAGAAATACCATGGCATTATTACAAATCAGCGAACCCGGTAAATCCACGGCGCCCCATCAGCATCGGCTGGCGGTGGGTATTGACCTGGGTACGACCAATTCGCTGGTGGCCACGATCCGCAGCGGAAAACCGGTAACCCTGGAAGATGAGAACGGTCATTACTTATTGCCGTCGGTCGTGCGTTATCTCCAGCAAGGCGAACCGGTAGTCGGGCATGCTGCCAAAGCCGGCGCCAGTCAGGATCCATATAACACCATTAGTTCGGTGAAACGCTTCATGGGCCGCGGTGTGGATGACATCAAGGTCAGTAGCGGTGATGTGCAATACGAGTTTGAAACCACCGAGTCCTCTGTGCCGCGTATTAAAACCGCCGCGGGGCCGGTGAGCGCCGTGGAAGTCTCGGCGCAAATATTGAAGCAATTAAAGTCACGGGCCGAGCAGGCGTTGGGTGGTGAACTGACCGGTGTCGTTATTACGGTGCCGGCTTATTTTGACGATGCTCAGCGCCAGGCTACCAAGGATGCCGCCAGGCTTGCCGACCTGAACGTTCTGCGTTTATTGAATGAACCTACCGCGGCGGCAGTGGCTTATGGTCTCGATAAAAAAGCCGAAGGCGTGCATGTCGTCTACGACTTGGGTGGCGGAACCTTTGATGTATCCGTCCTGCGCTTGAACCGCGGTGTTTTCGAAGTGATGTCCACGGCAGGTAACGCGTCACTGGGTGGTGATGATTTTGACCGCGTCATTGCCGGCTGGATCAGGGAGCAGGCGGGTATTGCCGACAGTCGTGACCAGTCCCTGGTGCGGCAACTGCTGGATAAAGCCTGTGCCGCCAAGGAAGCCTTAACCGAAGCGCAAAGTACCACCATTACCATCAATGATGGCGCCGGATTGCAATGGCGGGGCGAACTTACTCGCACCGCAATGAATGAATTAATTGATCCACTGATTGATAAAACCCTGATGCCCTGCAAACGGGCATTGCGTGACGCCGGTATCAAGGCGGCGGATATTCAGGACGTGGTGATGGTCGGTGGTTCCACCCGGGCCCTTCGAGTGAGAGAAAAAGTGCGGGATTTCCTTGGCTGTGAACCGTTAGTGGATATCGATCCGGACAAGGTAGTGGCTATCGGCGCGGCTATTCAGGCAGACGTGCTGGCGGGGAATAAAGCCGAAGACGAAGTGCTGTTACTGGATGTGATTCCCCTGGCACTGGGTATTGAAACCATGGGTGGGTTGGCGGAAAAAATTATTCCACGCAATACCACCATTCCGGTTGCGCGGGCGCAGGAGTTCACTACCTTCAAGGATGGCCAGACGGCCATGTCCATTCACGTGGTGCAGGGCGAGCGGGAACTGGTTTCCGATTGTCGTTCTCTGGCCCGGTTTGAACTGCACGGCATTCCTCCCATGGTGGCCGGTGCGGCACGAATACGGGTAACTTTCCAGGTGGATGCCGACGGCTTGCTGTCGGTGAGCGCCAGGGAGCAAACCAGCGGTGTGGAAAGCAGTGTGCAGGTGAAACCCTCCTATGGGCTGTCAGATAACGAAATTGAAACCATGTTAAAAGACTCCATGTCCCATGCGCAGCAGGACGTGGCGGCCCGCGCGTTGCGCGAACAACAAATTGAAGCAGAGCGGGTGATCCTGGCGCTGGATGCGGCGCTGGAAAAGGACGGTGAGCGACTGCTGTCAGCCGCGGAACGTGAACAGCTGCAACAGAAATTACAGGTACTGAAAGAAGCGGCGAAGGGCTCTGATCACCTTGCCATCAAAAGCGCCATTGAAGATATCAATCAGGCCAGTACTGAATTTGCCGCCCGGCGCATGAACGAGAGCATACAAAGTGCCATGGCCGGTCACAAGGTGGATGACTTCAATGCCTGATCATGTAGTCGTGTTAGAATCCCTGTTATTAAAACTTGACACTGTTGCTTAGCGAATGGAACACGAATGACCCAACTGATTTTTTTACCCCACGAGGAAATTTGCCCGGAAGGCGCAGTCATTGAAGCGAAACCAGGCACAACTATTTGCGATGCGGCACTGCAAAACGGAATTCCCATTGAACACGCCTGCGAGAAATCCTGTGCCTGCACCACGTGTCATGTCATTGTGCGCGAGGGCTTTGATTCTTTAAATGAAGCCGATGAAGAGGAAGAAGACTTGCTGGACAAGGCATGGGGCCTGGAACCTGAATCCCGGCTCAGTTGCCAGGCGACAATCACCGATCAGGATCTGGTTATCGAAATTCCCAAATACACCATCAACATGGTATCTGAAAACCATTAACAAACAGAAAAGGACCGCCAATTGTCACTGAAATGGACCGACAGTCTGGATATTGCCATTGCGCTGGATGAAGCGCATCCCGATGTTGATCCCCGTTATGTGCGCTTCACGGATTTAAAACAGTGGTGCGAGGAACTCGAGGAGTTCGAAGATGATCCCAGCCACTGCGGTGAAAAAATTCTTGAAGCGATCCAGATGGCGTGGATCGAGGAGCGCGACTAACGAACGGTTTTTCCCGTTGTCAAATTGACCAACGGCGTTCAGGCCTTATTAATGATTGATGTGGCGCAATAGATTGCCGGCTAGTGTAACATCCTGTCGACAGCGGGACTCACTTGAAGGCGTCATTGCGGTACAATACGCCTTTTCAACAAGCGGTCATATGATTCTGATTTTTATTCCATGTTAATGCGAACCCCCGACCAACTTGCGAAAGAGTTTACTGAAAACGGTGCCGTAGTCATCCGCCGCGAAGAGATTCCGCTGTCCGCTGCGCAGTGGCAGGCGGTGGAAACCCTGGTGAGGGATATTGATTATGCCAAGATCGTAGGGGGTGATACCGGTGATGCCCATTCCGTGTGGGTCGGGCGTTTCGTCAACGACGTGGAACGGCCGCAGCTATTGCACGAGGCCAGTGAACGGATCCTTGCGCTATTACTCAACGATGCGATGCATCAGTTTTTCGCCCGAATTATTGATGCCCAGCCGCTGTGCGTGCGGCGTTGTCAGGCTAACCGCTTGTTTGAAGGGGACTTTATTGGCTATCACGTGGATCGCGATACTACCCCGGACTACCTGGCGACGGCGGTGTTTCAATTGAGCGACGGGTTTGAGGGCGGTGAATTTCGCCTGTTTCACGGTCAACGCGGGGAATATACCGTCGAATTGCCCAAGTACGCCGTCTTGCTCAACCGCGGGGATATACCCCACGAAGTCCTGCCCGTGAAACACGGCATGCGCCAGTCCCTGGCATGCTTTTTTTCCACCAATTTTGGCCCCACCCGCAAAACCCGCAGCGATTTTAAGATCGAATCCGGTTATGCGGAATAAATAAGGTAAACCGGCTTTGTCGGATTCGACACCGCTAGTTATTTACCCTTGATCCTAGTTATAATTACCTGTTTAACCAATGAATAGGCACTTTGCCCCCTGCCGGGGGTTTCGTTGTGCCCAGAGCAAAAATTAACACCGGAGTAGCACATACTATGGCAATAGAACGCACCTTTTCCATTATCAAACCTGATGCTGTGGCCAAAAACGTCATCGGCGAGATTTATTCCCGTTTCGAAAAAGCCGGACTGAAAATTATCGCCGCAAAAATGCTGCATCTGACCAGGGAACAGGCGGAAGGATTCTATGCCGTGCATAAAGAACGGCCATTTTTCAATGACTTGGTGGAATTCATGACCTCCGGCCCCGTCATGGTACAGGTGTTGGAGGGGGAAAGTGCCATTGCCCAGAACCGGGCGATTATGGGCGCTACCAACCCCCGGGAAGCCGAACCTGGCACTATCCGCGCGGATTTTGCCGAAACCATCGACGAGAATGCCGTTCATGGTTCCGACGGTCCTGATACCGCGAAAACCGAGATCGCCTATTTTTTCCCGGACAACGAACTATGCCCGCGTACCCGTTAATCAGCGGGTTACGTAATTATGATCAATTCTGATCAATGATCGATTAAGTTGAGCAAACCGCGAGTTTGATGAGTCTAACCAACACAATGAATATGGATAAGTCACCGCCAAAACAAAATTTACTGGATCTGTCACGTACCGAACTGGAAAGCTTCTTTGCTGATCTCGGCGAAAAACCGTTTCGTGCGACCCAGGTTTTGAAGTGGCTGTATCAGTTCGGTGTCAGCGATTTTGACGCCATGACCAATCTCAGCAAGGCATTGCGGGGCCAGCTCAAGGAGATTGCCGAAATTCGAACGCCCCGGGTGGTGGCCAGCCAGCGCTCCGGTGACGGTACCCACAAATGGGTCCTGGAACTGGATTCCGGTAATCACATCGAAACGGTATATATTCCCGAAGCGGACCGCGGCACATTATGCGTGTCGTCCCAGGTTGGTTGCGCGCTGGCCTGTTCCTTTTGTTCCACCGCACAACAGGGATTTAACCGCAACCTGACCACCGCCGAGATCATTGGCCAGTTGTGGGTGGCCAACCAGGAACTGGGATTTGATCCACAGGGACAACGCATCATCTCCAACGTCGTGATGATGGGGATGGGCGAGCCTTTGCTAAACTTTGATAATGTGGTCAGAGCAATGAACCTGATGATGGATGACTTTGCTTATGGGCTCTCGAAGCGGCGGGTAACCCTGAGTACGGCAGGCGTGATACCGGCGCTGGACCGGTTGCGGGAAGTGAGTGATGTGAGTCTGGCATTATCATTACACGCGCCCAACGATGAGCTGCGCGATCAACTGGTACCTCTTAACAAGAAATATCCCATTGCTGAATTAATAGCTGCCTGTAAACGTTATGTGGGTAATGACCGTCGGCGTATTACCGTTGAATATGTCATGCTGGATGGTGTAAACGACAGCGTACAACATGCTCGGGAACTGGTGCGCCTGTTAAAGGATGTGCCGGCGAAGGTAAACCTGATTCCCTTTAACCCGTTTCCCAATACTCATTATCGCCGTTCATCGCAGGCGGTCATTAACCGGTTTCGGGATATCCTGATGCAAAACGACCTGACTACGATTACCCGTAAAACCCGCGGCGATGATATTGACGCTGCCTGTGGACAATTGGTGGGTAAAGTGATGGACAAGACCAAACGCAGGTACCGGCAGCTAAATGTCGCGCAGGGTGCATCATGATGGTTGTCATGGCGACGCGATTGCACACTATGGTCATTCGATGGGTTACCAGTGCGTTGCTCATTGTACTGGTTAGCGGCTGTTCCACTATTGCCAAGTATGAAGCGCAACAGGAAAAAAACCGGCGCGTTGCCGAAACTCATGTTGAACTGGGTGTGGGTTATTTGCAGCAGAACCAGCCGGAATACGCCCTGGAAAAACTGAAAAAAGCCATTGACGCGGATTCCAGTTATGCACCGGCTCACAGTGCTATCGCGATGACCTACGAACAGTTATTAAAGCCTGAGCTGGCCGACTATCACTATCAGGAGGCCATTAGTCTAAATCCCGAGGATGGTGGCCTGTACAATAACTATGGCGTGTTTCTTTGCAAGCAGGGTGAATTTAAGAAGGCGGAAGAGTATTTTTTAAAGGCTATCGATACGCCGCGTTATCGGACACCGGAACTGGCTTACGAAAATGCCGGCTCTTGCGTGAAACGCATTCCCGACATGGAAAAGGCGGAAAAATACCTAACCAGGGCACTGGAGAAAAACCCCGAGCTACCGGTCGCATTAATCAATATGGCCGAGATTCGCTATCAACAGGAAAAATTTTTATCGTCGCGCGGTTTTTTACAACGCTTCGAAGCGGTATCGCGCCATACCGCGGAAAGTCTGTGGCTGGGAATCAAGATCGAGCGTAAACTGGGTGATGAAAATGCCGTGTCCCGATACGCTAAATTGCTGCAGTCCCAATTTCCAAAATCGGAGCAGTACAAACTGATGCTTAACTCGCTGGGAGAAAATCAATCATGACTGATGTTGCAGAAGCAGAAGCGCCAACCGAGGCTTCAGCACCGACGATTCCACCGTGGGATCAATTGCGTCAGGCCCGCGAGCAGCATAGCCTGACCCAGGCTGAAGTGGCCAAGGAACTCAAGCTGGATTTACGTTATGTCAAGGCCCTGGAAGAGGGGAAACTGGATGACTTGCCGGAGCCGGTGTATACGGCCGGTTACGTTCGTGCCTATGCCAAACTGGTAGGATTGCCGGCGGACGAGATTGTCTCTTCCTATGCATCGCAGGAATCCACCAGTATGCCGGAAATTACCCAGGTACGGGAACGGGAGAAAATCCCGTCCCGTTATCGGCATGTGGATAATGCGTTGCCGAAAAGTTTTTCTGTATCGCACCACAGTTATTCTGAAAAGAAACCGATGAAGTTGTTGATCATTGGTCTGGCCGTATTAGTGTTTGCCGCCATCGTCTGGCAGGTGGCGACTAATATGGAGAAACCGCAACCGACACCGCTGCAGGAAGAAGCAACCAATGACCTGTCCGCACCGGCATCGCAGCCCGAGCAGCAACAGGTAGCGCCCGTTGACGAAACCGAAACCACTACCGTAGACCTGCCGCTTCCGGGACAGTCATCGGATAGCAAGGATGCCGCCGGCCAAACCGGTGGTAATGGTGGAACCGCATCACTACAGGATAACGCCAGGAAAATGGCTGAGATCACGCTCAGTTATTCAGAAGACTCCTGGGTGGATATTCGCGATGCCACCGGTAAGGCGCTGATTCGCCGCCTCGGTAAGGCCGGTAATAGCCAGACCGTGGAAGGTGTGCCGCCCTTTAATGTGGTGCTGGGTTATACGCCGGGTGTAAAGCTGGAGTACAATGGCGAGCCCTATGACCTGGCGTCTCATCATCGCGGGCCTGTCGCGCGCTTTGTGTTGCAAAAACCATCCGGCGAGCAGTAGTTGCCATCAATAACAGGTGTCATCAATAAGGCTAATCGCCTGTTAACGAATACCACGAACAAGACAAAAGAGATTCACCACGAATGACACAACCGGCATATACAATTCAACGTCGCTCGTCACGGCAAATTATGGTGGGTAATGTGCCCGTCGGCGGCGATGCGCCTGTTGCCGTGCAGAGCATGACCAATACCGAAACCACCGACGTTGCCAGCACGGTGGCGCAGATCACGGAGCTGGCAACAGCGGGCGCCGATATCGTGCGGGTTTCGGTGCCAACCATGGACGCCGCTGAAGCCTTCGGCGCCATCAAGAAACAGGTAAACATTCCGCTGGTCACGGATATTCATTTCGATTATCGCATTGCGTTACGGGTTGCCGAACTGGGCGCCGATTGCCTGCGTATTAATCCCGGTAATATCGGCCGCGAAGACCGGGTGCGCGCCGTGGTGGAGACCGCCCGGGACCGGAACATTCCTATTCGCATCGGTGTGAATGCCGGCTCCCTGGAAAAAGAGCTGCAAAAGAAATATGGCGAACCTACACCACAGGCATTGGTGGAATCGGCGAAACGCCACATTGATATCCTGGATCGGCTGGATTTTCAGGACTTTAAAGTCAGTCTCAAGGCCTCCGATGTGTTTATGACCGTGCTGGCTTACCGTGAACTGGCGAGGGAAATCGAACAACCGTTGCATCTGGGCATAACTGAAGCGGGCGGCTTGCGTTCCGGCGCGGTAAAATCGGCAATCGGGTTGGGGATGCTGTTGGCCGAAGGTATCGGCGATACCATCCGGGTATCACTGGCGGCCAACCCGGTAGAAGAAATCAAGGTGGGTTTTGACATTTTGAAAAGCCTGCACATTCGAAGCAAAGGCATTAATCTTATTGCCTGCCCGTCCTGTTCCCGGCAGAATTTTGATGTGATTAATACGGTTAACGCTTTGGAACAGCGGCTGGAAGATATTCTGGTGCCACTAAATGTCGCCATTATTGGTTGCGTGGTGAACGGTCCCGGCGAAGCCCGCGAAGCGGATATCGGTTTGACCGGCGGCACGCCCAATTTGTTATATCTTGATGGCAAGCCCGACCATAAAGTTACTAACGAACAGCTGGTGGATGAGCTGGAAAAGGTTGTACGTGCGGAGGTGGCCAAACGCCAGGAAAACGACAGTGGTGATTCGTCGACGATTAACGTGCGGGTAGGAGCAGGAGCCGGCGGGATATCGTCATCAGCGCCGGGTCAGCAGGAACAAACTGTCCCTATTCGTAATCTGAACCGTTAACACATTTATATTCGTATCAGAAACCATAACTCATCGAATCCACGATTTCGCCATAAAACCAATAACGAAAATTCCATAACAAGAATTAATTCACGAGGACGACCGCTTTGTCGAAGTTAATACAAGCCATCCGCGGCATGAATGATATTACGCCGGATAGCAGCGCTGTATGGCAAACGCTGGAAGACACCATTAAACGTACCATCGCCGGCTACGGATACCAGGAGATCCGGTTTCCCATCGTGGAAAAAACCGAACTGTTTGCCCGTTCCATCGGAGAGGTCACTGATATTGTCGAGAAGGAAATGTATACCTTCGAAGATCGCAATGGTGACAGTTTGACATTGCGCCCGGAAGGAACCGCCGGTTGCGTGCGTGCCTGTATCGAGAACGGGTTGTTGCACAATCAATCCCAGCGCCTGTGGTACATCGGGCCCATGTATCGGCACGAACGACCACAAAAGGGCCGCTATCGCCAGTTTCACCAGGTGGGTGTGGAAGCGTTCGCTATGACCGGTCCCGATATTGATGCCGAGTTGATTGCCATGACCGCCAGGATCTGGAAACACCTGGGGCTGGATGATCTGGAGCTGCAAATCAATTCCCTGGGTAGCGTGGAATGCCGGCGGGCTTACCGGGAAATACTGGTGGCTTATTTCAGCCAGCATCAGTCCGAACTCGATGAAGACAGCCAGCGGCGCTTACACAGCAACCCGTTGCGTATTCTGGACAGCAAAAATCCGGCGATGCAGGAGCTCATCGAAAAGGCACCGAAATTGCGGGACCATTTGAACGAAGAATCCATCCAGCACTTTGAAGGCGTGTTGTCATTGCTGGATAACATCGGTATTGCTTATACCGTCAATCCGCGGCTGGTGCGCGGACTGGACTATTACAACAAAACTGTATTTGAATGGGTAACCACGCGCCTGGGGGCACAGGGAACGGTATGCGCCGGTGGCCGCTACGATGGCCTGGTGGAACAGCTGGGCGGTAAGCCAGTACCAGCAGCCGGATTTGCGCTGGGCATTGAGCGGTTAGTGGAACTGGTGAGGGATAACCTGGAACTGGATGCGCATCCTCATGCCTATGTTGTGATGGCTTCTGAGCAGGCATTCGCACACGGGTTACAGCTTTGCGAACAGCTGCGTGAACAACTGCCGGCACTGCGTCTGTTGATGCATTGCGGCGGCGGCAGTTTTAAAAGCCAGTTCAAGCGTGCGGATAAAAGCGGTGCGCAACTGGCATTGGTGCTGGGGGATGACGAAGTGGCCAACAATACCATAACGGTTAAATACCTGCGGCAAGATAAACCCCAGCAAACCGTAGCGCCGGATGAGATGCAGAAAATTTTACAGACTATCATTTAAAACCTGGGTAATTGGAGATTGATCGTGAACGTTTACGCAACGGAAGAAGAACAAATTGAAGCTATCAAGAAGTGGTGGCGGGAAAACTGGCTGTCGTTGGTTGGCGGCGTGCTTATCGGTGTTGGTATTCTGGCCGGTGGCAAGTATTGGTGGGATACCCGCAATTACCACGCCGAGATGGCTTCTGTGGAATATGAAGCCATGATGCAGTCGCTGAACCAGGATCAAACCGAGGAAGCAACCAATCGCGCTTCCGCATTGTTGAAAGACTACACGGATACACCTTATGCCGCATTGGCGGCGCTTGCCATGGCCAAGATGAAAGTGGATAGCAACGATATGGTGGCGGCCAAATCTCATTTGCGTTGGGCAATGGATCATGCGGCGTTACCGGAAGTAAAGACTGAAGCGCAGATCCGTTATGCCCGCGTTTTACTGGCGGAAGAAAGGTACGATGATGCGTTAAAGCAAGTTGAAGATATCAATGTCCCTGAGCAAAAAGCGGTAGTTGAAGAATTGAAGGGTGATATTTACGTGGCCCAGGGTAACAAGGACAAGGCGCGGATGGCCTATGAAACCGCATTGGCGGAATTAAGTCAGTCGTCCTCAGGCGCGTCGCCACGGTTGCGTAATTTTCTGGAAATGAAACTCAATGATCTGGGCGTCGTGGCCAGTCCCGTTGGAGATGCATGATGATCAAGTTGTGGTATCCATTATTACTGTTGTTGTTGCTTTTGCTGGTCGCCTGTAGCGGTCCGGAAAAAAAGGTTTATCCGAAACTCGATCCCATTGCCGCTAAGGTGCAAGTCACCCCGTTGTGGGTGGCCCGTGTTGGTGCCAAACATCGACGCCAGCATCGGCAATTGTCCGTTGCGGTGAACGATGACCGCGTCTATGCAGCCAGCGCCAGGGGCGAGTTAATGGCGATCAAACAAAATGGTGGCAACGTTCTGTGGAGCCGTCCATTGGGTGTTGAAATTACGGCCGGCCCGACCGTCGATGGTGAGCGGCTGTATCTGGCCACCGGTGATGCGCAACTTATGGCGCTGAAAACGGAATCCGGCGATGAGCTATGGCGGGCGCCAATATCCAGCGAATTGCTGTCCGCACCTACCGTGGCAGCTGATCGGTTATTTGTACATACCATCGACGGTAAATTATCGTGTTACAACAAAGCCAATGGCGACAAAATCTGGACCAACTCCCAGGAGGTACCGGCGCTTACCTTAAGAGGTACATCTTCGCCCATTGTTGTTGGCGACCGGGTCATTGGCGGTTTTGCCAATGGTAAATTGATTGCCTTTGAAACGGAAACGGGTAAAAAGCTCTGGGAAAGCGTTATCGCCGTTCCCAGTGGCCGCACGGACTTGCAGCGTATGGTGGATATCGATGGTTTTATGCAAGTTGATGACGGAAACGTTTACGTGGTTACCTACCAGGGGCGTATTGCCGCGGTTTCAGCAAATGACGGTAGTTCCATCTGGGTGCGGGAAATGTCCTCGTATACCGGTGTCACCATGGACCAGCAGCAGCTATATCTAACCGATGCGCAGGGGAACGTGTGGTCAGTGGATCGGCGTTCCGGGGCAACCTTGTGGCGCCAGGACGCGCTAAAAGACCGAGATGTGACAGCGCCGGTTATACATGGCGATACTGTCGTCGTTGCCGATGGCGGGGGTATGCTGCACTGGTTATCCAAAGAAGACGGCGCATTTGTGGCGCGTAAGGATCTGGCTAAAGTCTATGACTGGGCGTTTTATGACTGGGGTGATGAGAACCGTAACGAATATGATTTTGGCGTTACGAGTACACTGGAAGTTGCCAATGGCCGGCTTTATGTAAGAAACAATATGGGTGCCTTGTCTGTCTTCGAGTTGCCGTCATCCAATAACTGAGCTGTTGCAGATTTTTTCCTGCCATGAAACCCGTTATCGCCCTGGTGGGCCGACCCAACGTTGGAAAATCCACGTTATTTAATTGCCTGACCCGCAGCCGGGACGCGCTGGTCGCGGACCAGCCGGGGCTCACCCGTGATCGTAAATACGGCGACGGTCGAATTGATGACCGGGAATTTATTGTGATCGATACCGGTGGATTAAGTGGTAACGCCGATACGCTCGATGCGTTAATGGCCGGCCAGGTATGGCAGGCAGTCAACGAGGCGGACATCGTGTTGTTCCTCGCAGATGCTCGCCAGGGCGTGTTGCCGGACGATGAGGAAATCGCCCGGCGATTGCGACGCAGCCAAAAAACCATTCATCTCGTGGTGAATAAAATTGACGGCGTCGATCCCGACGTGACGCTTGCCGAATTTTACGCGTTGGGCTTTGGTGAACCCTGTGCCATCAGCGCATCCAATAACCGGGGTGTTCGGTCGCTGATTGAATCTGTGTTAACGCAGGAAGCACCAGCCGAACCGGAACAAGCACAACCCAGGGGCATTCGCATTGCCGTCGTTGGTAAACCCAACGTGGGTAAATCCACATTGATTAACCGCATATTAGGTGAAGAGCGGGTGCTGGTTTATGACATGCCCGGGACGACGCGCGACAGCATTTATATTCCATTCACGCGCCAGGATCAGCAATACGTGTTAATCGACACCGCCGGTGTCAGGCGGCGAGGCCGGGTGGATGATCCCCTGGAAAAATTCAGTGTCATAAAAACCCTGCAGTCCATCGACGAAGCCAATGTCGCGGTTATGGTCATCGATGCTCATCAGGGAGTCAGTGATCAGGACGCGCATTTACTGGGTTATATACTGGATGCCGGCAGGGCATTGCTGATCATCGTAAACAAGTGGGATGGCTTGACGCCGGACCAGCGGGAACGGGTGAAAACCGAGCTGGACCGGAAACTCAAATTTTGTGAATTCGCCAGGTTAATGTTTGTATCGGCGCTGCACGGCACCAACGTGGGCAATATTTTTCAACCTTTGCTGCAAGCTTATCAGTCAGCCACCATCGATGTTTCAACATCCCGGCTAACCCGGATACTGGAAATGGCCGTGGACGCGCATCAACCACCGCTGGTTCAGGGTAGACGCATTAAATTGCGTTACGCTCATCAGGGTGGCCGCAATCCTCCCGTGATTGTCATTCATGGGAATCAAACGGAAAAAGTGCCGTTGACCTACCGCCGGTACCTGATGAATTATTTCATCGATGCAATGCAGCTTGAGGGTACACCGGTGCGTCTGGAGTTCGTAACGGGTAAAAATCCTTACCAGGGTAAACGCAACAAACTTACCAAGCGCCAAATAGATAAAAAGAAACGCCTGAAACGGCACACCAGTAAATCAAAACGCTGAATCAATTCGCTCGTTACCGTGAGGCTGCAACGTCGTATTTAAGGGCGCGCTGTTTCATTTACTGTTTTATGTGATGTAAAGAGCGCAGGGGGATATTGGTTGTCCACATGACTAACAGGTTTTTTGATCAGCGCCATGTCGGAATATTTAACAATTCATATGTTAAGCAACGATGAGCAAAAGATAACTATTTGAATTTGAGTCGCTTTTTCTCAATGGTATGGATCATGAATTGCACTCTTCATCATGTAATAGGTAAGTGAACATGATCATCGCAAAAGGAATTAGCGATTAGCTGATCGCGGGTTTAAACGAAGTGAAAACGTTAACACTTGTTAACACTTTCGGTTACCTGCAAAGGGAGTTTGACATTCCATGTACTTGTCGTTTGGCCCCGCTTCGGCGGGGCTTTTTCATGGGATAATGCAATACTAGAATTCAGCGGCTAACTGGATGGTCGTTGTTGAGGCGGATTCACCGGAGCCACCATCTGAAGCTCCGAAATCTTTATCGCTAGCGAACTCAAAAGCGAGCGAAGTGCCGGTGTCGAGTTGGTATGATACGCCAAATATCGTACGGTTTTCAGGCAGGTAACCTGCCATGTCCACAGAATTCTGGAATCCCAGGGCCATGGTTAAATTGTCATTTATCGAGTAGGCAACCTCTACATTACTGGCGCTTGGTTTTGCAACTTTGCTCGCATAGAGTTCATCGGCGGCAAAATCGTCCATGGCGGCGACTAATTCACCAATAAAAGTTATGTTGCCCCAGTTAAATACGAGATGGGTGGCAATACCCGCGGTGTATTCTTCAACTTCCACTGGATCAGGAAAAAGGCCGGGGATGCTTTCGTTCAAGGTGTCCCGGTTATTAATGATGCTATTACTAAGTCC
>JASFMT010000012.1:0-20682 GCA_050117455.1 Gammaproteobacteria bacterium
TCAAATAGAATCCCGCGGTTGGCGTAGGTACCGGCAAATTGCGGTTCCTCGGCAATCGCGATGTCAAAAGTTCGAAGTGCCTCATCATAGCGACGCAATTGCATGAGGGTGCGCGCCTTTCCACGTAATGCATGGATGTGTTGCGGCCGCTCGTCTAACGCCGCTTGGTACTCCTGTAGCGCGCGCTCATAGTCGCCGTCTTCAAAAAACTTGTTGGCCGCCAGGTATGCGCCATCACCGGGATTAACATCGGCCAGAAAACCGTCGTAAATAGACCAGCCAACCCAGCCAATAGCCAGCGTAATCGCGGTATATTTTAAAAAGCGGTACAGGCTGTCATCCATGAGTGGGCCAGCCCAGTAAATTCAAGTTGAACAGGAATGAAAAAATCGGCGAGACAACCATCGCGATAAACCGGGCGCGAAACAGTTGCCCCTGCAATTGCTTTTCTTCCAACTCGGTGTTTAATTTGCGTTGCAGGCGCCGGACACTCATGGCCCAGACCAGCTTGCTAATGGGAAAAAACAACAACACTGCCAATACCAAAACCGAAAGCACAAAATAAATCATATAATTCTTATAATCCCCGAGAAAAAAGGGGAAGCTAAACTTCCCCTTTTATTTCAGCAACTGGCTGGATCACGGTTTATCGACATTGAGGCTGATGTCACCAATATCCTCGTGCAAGGCCTCGATTTCCCGCTCGGGAACCGTCGACAATTCCATTTTATATGCAAGGAACCACATCATAAACACCCCTATCGCCCACCATAACAGTTGCCAGGCCCAGATGGAGGGCATGCCAAAAATCCAGGTGGTAGCGTCATTGGGGCTACCAAATATAGTATTGCCAATAACAGCTCCCGGACCGATACCGAAGAAAAACCACACCAGTGTGATGATCCATGCGGCCGGAACCAGGCTTTTCTTGCTGGCCGGCAGACTGGCATGTTCTCGCAGGAAGCTGTGGAATGTCATGCGGTGCTCGGTTTCCTTGCTGTCCTGGGTGAAGGAGGAAACAATAACCGCGGTGCCCAGGTTAAACAATATGCCCCACCCGGCGGAGTGAATGGTCAACGGCCAACGCCCCCAGGCTTCAATACCGAACCATTGCATGCCGATTTTCTCTGTTAACGTCACCGCGACCAGACCGGCGATCAGGCCCAGGGTGATGCCCTGACGGGTCAACCACGGCCACCAGCACACAGCGATCAATGCCGGCCACATCTGGAAGCCGTAGGCCACCGCCAAACCGCCCAGCAACACCAGGGCGTCCGTTGCAGTCGTCGCCACCGCCAACGCGGCCAATACGATTAACACAACACCGATACGGCCAAACAGTTTTTGCTGACTATGGGTGGCGTTGGGCATCACATAACGCTTCAACAAGTCGCGGGTCAGCATGCCGCCGGCGGTGGACATATACGCGGCGCCCGTTGACTGCATGGCCGCCAATGCGCAGACCGATAGCAGCCCCACCAGCCAGGGGGCAGCATCCGCCACCAGGTGTATGAGCTGGGGTACCAACATGCCCTGTTTACCCGCCGACTCCATCAGGTCCTTACCCTGTAACCCGGCACCCATCACGTTGTTAACCAGATCCGGGTGCGCCGCGGCAAACGCGGTATCGGCCCCCAGGAAATGGCCACCCAGTCCCTGCATGGCGGTGAACACCATCAGGATAAAACCGATGCCGAAGCTGCTGGCCCATACCTGTTGCGGTGCGAAGGGTTTGGGATTGTGATTGGAAAAGGCCCACATGGAAAAGGCCGGCGCCGACTGGATGCCCATTAGCGCGAACATATAAGTGAGTATCATGATACCCGTCCAGGCACCCCCCGTTGCCGAGGGCCCGCTGCTCACAAACTGGATCACGCCGGGAATGGCAATGTAATGACTGTAACCATCAGGGGTTCGCTTCTGGTCGAACTGGGCCAGTTGCGCGATGCCTTCATTGAGTTGCGCCCAGCCACCCACGAAGTTCACCGCTATGATGCCAATGGCAACAATGCCTATCGCTAGCAATACCGCTTGCAGGGTATCCACATATGCCACCGCCCGCAGTCCGCCGGATGCCACGTAGATAATAACCACCGCGGACAACATCCACATGCCGGCTTCAACGCCCAGCATGCCATCGGTCAGCACGTTGAACAGGAAGCCGGAAGCGCGAAGCTGCACCCCCAGATACGGAACGGAAAAGATCAATGCCACCAGCACCACCAGCAGGCGTATGGCATCTGACTTAAAGTAAGCGGATAGCATTTCCCCCGGCGTGACAAAGCCGAACCGTTTACCTAAAATCCACTGTCTTTTCAGGAAGATAACACCGGTGAAGGGAATGGTGATGGCGTAAAATGATGCATAGGCATATTGAAATCCATCACGATAGAGCAATCCGGGGTGTCCCATAAAGGTCCATCCCGAAAACGACGTTGCGGTTGCCGCCAGGACAAATACCCACAACGAGATTCGCCGCCCGGCAATGAAATAATCCGAGGCGGTTTTGGCGGACATTGCACCTTTAATACCCCAAAATATGCAATAACCCCAGTACAACGCTACAAACACAAACAACCAGACAATCTTCGCATCCATGGCAATGGCCTCCCGGTTTCTTGGTATGGTTCTGCGCCATCAACTGTAATGTTATGTACTGCTGTATTTATATATTGCTATGCTTATCGCTCGTCAATTTTTTAAGCGTAGCATGCCAACCGACACTTTACTCCATCCAGGCGGCGATCCGAACTGTTAATATTTGATAAGCTTGACGGGAATCAAGATTTGATCATTTTGCACTCATAAACCGGTTTAAAAATAGGGATAAATAAGCGCAATTTTAATGAGTATTCCAGTCAACTATAGCCACATCACAGGGGAACCCGATTCACAGTGACGACCCTGGCGACCTTAACGTTGCCGTAACTTAGTCTGTTGCTGAGGCGCAAATTTCTAAAATTCCCGCATGTACATTGCGATGGGCAACACGATGACCGGAACCTGGTTTCGATACCACGGTGCCGGGTTTTGTCGAGTAACATATTATTCCACAACACATGTATTAAGCTGCTAATACTCGGTGTCTCACGCAACTGGCAACCCCGGGAAAGCGGCCAGGGAACATACAATACGTGAGATGGTTTAATAGTACTGAATTAAAGATCAGCCGCAAACTGTGACCCGCATCACAATATGCTGTGTCATATCAACCTGCCAGAGCAACGGTGCTCTTGTCCCGGTTTTTTATAAGTGCCACCGAAGTATCACTTTGACACATTGATAATTGCGCAAAGCATGATTGAGTGATTTACTTAGTTTATTAGCTAGCACTGCGTGCGGCTATTTCGTGGGGTCAAATTAATATAACGTTACGCAACGTAACCAGGGGTTGTGGTAGGAGCGGTTATGCCTGTAATCAGCAAGCTAAAAGAAATTTTTCATTCAATTCGTTCTTGGTCACTCTATAAAATCTATCGACGCTACACAAACATCTACCTGGGCATCGTCACGATCGGCGCGCTCATTGGATATGTCTATTTACTGCTTTTTCCTTTTGGCGTCATCTTTGGGGCGTGGCAACTGTATGCACTTTTCCCCGCACCGCTCAATTTAGATACCGCGCTGTCAGCGTTAGTGTGGCTATCGGTTATTTTGTTCGGCGCAGGAATGACCCATGGCATTGTGACCCTTAAGTTCCGGGATCTTGACGGTATCGCGCTGCCTCCGGCAAAAGCGCAGTTGATATATGACAAAATTCATGAAATCCAGCAAGATATTCAATGGCCTCCGATCAACAATGTGGTAGTAACCCGCCGTTTTGAACTTAACATTATTAAGACACCGATACGGGGCATTCCCTTTTGGTCGCGTACCACGTTGGTTATCGGCATTCCGTTTATGCAATCCCTGTCGCCGGAACAGTTTGACTGCGCCCTGACCCGCAGGATTTTACAATTTAGCAAGCGGCGTAATGTCTTCTATAACTGGCTGAGCTTTCTACGGGTAACCTGGTCCCTCTATCCCGATACATTCGGGCAACGGGCGAAAGTGGGCGACCGGATATCCTACTGGTTTTTTTATCTGTACAGCCGGCTTTACCGCCACGCAGCTTTATATGCGACGCAACTGGATGAACTCCACGCCGATGCGATGGCATTAAACGCGCTGAATGACCGCGACCTGTTCCGCACCGTGGAAACCGCGCGCCTGGCACATATATTTTTGAACCAGCATTACTGGCCGAAGATCAACGAACTGGTCAAACGCAACTCCATTGCGCTGCACAATATCCGGCCGTATGATCATATTTCCAAGTCCGTCATCCAGGTTCTGCAAAGCCCGCGGGTCAAAGACTGGTTGAAAATGTTATCGCTGGAAAAGCAGAGCCAGGGCCGGCATGAACCGCCGTTCGCCGAACGCATGGAATTTATGGGATATAACAAGACCGTTATGGTACAGCCGTTTACCAGAACCGCGGCGATGCATTATTTTGGCAATGACACAGACCGACTTGTACAACACATGAATGAACTTTGGGTCCGCAACCTTGGCAGCAGAAACCGCAAATCCCGGCACCACCATGCGATGACGCACGCGCAACAACGGCTGAAAGCTGCCATTTAACAGCAGGCATTTTTCCGATACGGCCTCCCCTGCCTTCCGTGAGAAACCAACTCGACCGGATGTTGGCAAATTGGATGTTTGGAAGAGTGGATATTATGCCGCTTCCTTGCTGGACGGCAACGGTTTAATTATCTGTGCGCTGGCCTGCGATACCCGTTCACTCTCCCAATAAAGCACACGTAATTGCCCGTCCTGTTTCTCCACGACCGCTGTGCAGTTTTCAACCCAGTCACCAGCATTCGAATAGACAATACCGTTTACCGTTTTAATCGCCGGATGATGAATATGACCGCACACTACACCATCGACACGACGGTTTTTAGCTTCATAGGCCACGGCGTTTTCAAAACTGTTAATGTACTCCATTGCCTTGCGGTTGCGCGTTTTTAGAAAACTGGACAATGACCAGTAGGGAAATCCCAGTTTCCGGCGCAGGTAGTTGTAGTAACGGTTGAGAACCACCAGGTTGTTATAAAGCCAGTCACCAAAATGCACCAGCCATTTGTTGCCCATAACCACACTGTCAAATTCGTCGCCGTGAATCAGCAGCAGTTTTCGCTTGTCGGCCGTTTCATGTATGGCATCCTGGCAAATCCGGATATCATTAACATTGCTGCCAATATAGTCACGCAACCTTTCATCGTGGTTGCCCGGAATATACATCACCCGCGTACCCTGCTGTGCCTTTTGCATCAGGCACTGTGCGATATGATTGTTGGTCTGCGGCCAGTACCAGCCTTTTTTCAGATTCCACAGGTCCACGATGTCGCCCAGCAGGTAAATAAATTCCGCTTCAGTGTTGCGCAGAAATTCCAGCAGGCAATCACTGCGGGCATCCCTGGTCCCTAAATGAACATCCGATATAAAAATAGATCGATATTGATAGCTCATCGTTCTGCACCTTTCAACGTCTAATAATTCTCTCGTTGCCGCATGGGTCAATTCCAGTGTCAGCCTTCACTCGCACAATACTCCGGGTGATCGTGCATGAACGCGAACTCCGATTCACAGGATTGCCATAACCGCCCGGCAAATGCGTCCAGTGGCTCTTCCTGCCCGTCGCTGATCCAGCGAACGATTTCCCTGGCCACATTGGGATAAATAACGGGTTGCGGATTCTTTTTCGTTAGCCATGCCCGTAAAACAGCGGGATTAAGGGTGGAAATCACATCGGCGCGCCGCAGTACACGTAACGCCGCGGCATTGGATATCTGCTCCATCTGGCCATGTAATGGCTTGGTTAAAATTTTCTTGCCGTACTGGATGGTTTCACTGGCGAGCTCAAATCCGGAATTGGTAATGACGCCTTCGCATGAAGCCAGATCCTGCTGGAATTGATCCCGGGACAGGGGCCTGATATGAATGTTACCCCTGTCATCAGCCTGTGAAACGTGATGATAGATATAAAAATCATACTGGCGTTCCGGCTCCAGCCAGCGCCGGATATCGCTAAGCTCCTCAAAGGGCAAGTACACCAGAACCTTAGACGGTTCCGTTTTAATGTTTTCCAGCGGTGGTTCGATGATTGGCGGTAATATGGGATTACCAAAATGATACCAGTGTACACCTAACGAGGTAGTCGCCGGCGCAAACTGCCGCATAATAAGCCGGCTGATCCAGTTGCTGCCTTCCAGAGGAATATCGTAGTCAAAAGCATACTGGTGACCAATGCCAAGGCACTTTTTGTGCTGCCGCATCGCGGCCCAGGCAGTCACCGGTTCGAAATCAGTAATGACAAGTTCATAATCATCCAGAGACAATGACTTAATGTCTCGAATCAACTGCCACGCATTATTGGCCACGGCTGTTTTCAGATATTTAACCTGCCCCTTGCGGGTTGCGAATGTCAGGCCGCGGAAGGCGCGGTAGCAACCGAAGGGCTCCATGTTAAAGTATTGATCAGGCGGCCGGCCGGAGAATACATAGTCAACCGTGATGCCTGCCTTCGCCAACTCCGTCGACAGCGCCCGGGCCCTGGTGATGTGGCCATTTCCCGTACCCTGTACACCGTAGAGTATTTTCATGGCCGTTTTATATGTGTCCCATCAACGACAAAGCGGCCATGGCACTACTGAGTCCAAGCGCCATCCCCGCCAGAATATCCGTCGGGAAATGCACACCCAACAGAACGCGGGAACTGCCGATAAGGGCTGCGAGGCTGTATGCCGGAATGGCATAGGCAGGGTAAAAGTAAGTAACCATCGTCGCCATAACAAACGCCGCCGCCGTATGCCCGGAGGGAAAACTGAACTTGTCTGACGGCACCAGGTACGCCACAAACTCACTTATAACATCGTTCGGACGCTGGCGCTTAATGGAGTTTTTGAGAATGAGATACAACGGCAGTTCAAAGGCGAATCCCGTCAGGGCGGTGGTGAAAAACGCCCAACTATAGACGGGTTCCAGCCAAAGTAATAACAAGCCGCCAATGAGATAATAGACTCCGTCGCCGAGACGGGATATCCAGCGGCTGACCCTGGCGACTTGTGGGGCATAGCGCCTTGATAAGCACCACTCAAAGGCCAGTCGATCGTAGCTGTTAATTTTATCAAGTAATATAGCCATAATTGATCTATAACCGTTTAAAGCAATTATCGGCGGGAAATATGACAGACAGGTAAAAGAAATATGAAACTTTTTTGACCAGACAACAGGGGGTTGTCACGCGATTGTCACAAAACGCGTTAATTTTTGAAAATAGTGCTTATTGTCAGCGGCAAGCTGATCGCTGGTGGTGCTTGCAGCGAATCAAAACAGCAGGATCGAGTCCCGGTGCTGTCATTAAGACTCGGCCTCAGTATTATAATAACGATGCGAAAAGTGCCGGTGACTTATTTTATGTTTTATCTCTTCCCAAAGCGCCCGATAAGCCTGGGCCGCTGTGCTTGACGCTGCGAATTCCATTACCGGCACCCGCTGCACACCCATTTTTTCCACGTCACTGGAATTGGGAATCCAGTGCTTTAATACACCCTCCGGCGTCGCGGGCGGATTTTGAAGGATTTTACGATGCATTTCCTTGCGGTTGTCGACCATGGAAAAAAACGGCACCAGATGAAGGCCGGTGATGCCCTTTTTGTCACGAAATTTGATTAATTGCTCCAGGGTACGTAGTGACAGTGTCGTAGGAATAGTGGGCACCAGTACAATATCGGCCGCATGCAATATACTCTCGGACGTCAATGAAATACTGGGCGCACAGTCGAGGAAAATATAGTCATACTGGGTAACCAATTGTTGCAGCAGTTTCACCAACTGCTTGCGCGGTTTCTTGCTATCATCCAGCAACAGATCCATATGGCGAAAAGAAAAGTCCGCCGGCAGTACGTCAAGGTTGTCGAAATCCGTACCCTTGATGGCATCCTCGATGGCGTGTTTCTTCGTTAACAGGCGGCGTCCGCCGCCTTTTACCTTGGGCTTGACCCGAAAGTAATAACTGGCGGCTCCCTGGGGATCCATATCCCAGATCAGGGTGCTGTAACCTTCCCGGGCACACAAATAACTCAGGTTAACGGCACTGGCGGTTTTCCCCACCCCGCCCTTAATATTATAAATGGCGATGACGTGCATTATTCCGGCTCCGCCGTGGTTGCGGATGTATGCCCTTTAAACAAGCGCCGGAATTCAGCCGTGATTTTGGCGTCGCTAAAAATGCTAAACAGCTCGGCAAATCCGGCGCGTTCCTTCGTTTGCAGTCCTTCCAGATGGGAAACCAGGTAATCCATTGCCTGGCGGGTTTCATCGGACGCGGATTGTTGCGCCATCAATTCCTCGCTAAAAGCGTGAAGGGTTTCGGCTTGCACATGATAATCGTTGAGATTTCCCAGGTTATCCTGCAGGGATTTCATGGCGTTAATCAACCGTTTGACGGCTTTGGGCTCGTATAGAGTTTTAAAAAACTCGATGAGATAGCGCAGTTTTTTGAAGGTTTTGCGCAATTCATGCAGGTCCTCCGCCGGCGAGTCCTCGTCAATGGCGCCGCCTTCTTTCATGGCCTTTTTGTAAACCTTCCAGATTCTTTCATTCGCCACCAGTTGCACCGGACGCCGGGCATTGACCGCGGCAGCAGAGCGAGTTACCTGTGATTGCAGAAACTCATGGTACGCCTCAAAAAATTGCCGGTAACGCTTGGTATCGAAAGTACGGGCAAGTTTCTTATAGGCTGACTGTCTTTTCTTATCCAGCAGTTGGCGCAATGGCTCCAGATGGCCTCGTAGTTCTTCCGGCAACATACTTTGATAGCTTTCGAATTCCAGGAGGTAAACATCCATATCACGCGCGGGCCCTGTCACCGTTCCTAACCAGGAAAACTGATTAGCGAATTGGTCCACCTTGCGTTGGGGAAAAACCTGTTTTACCTGCCGCAACAACGATCGGGTTTTTCGAATGGCGACACGGTAATCATGTAAAAATTCCGCATCGATGTCATTGCGAATCCCGTTTTCATTGGCGCGCATGATATCCAGCATCTCGGACAACAACAACCGGACGGCCTGTTCGGTATGCATTTCGCCGCGTAATACGATGCTGCTTTTCGATGAATAATCCTCGGGCTGGCGGCCCAGAGCGTTAAGCCCGGTCACCACGATATCTTTCTGCGGTTTACCCAGCCGCCACTCACTCTCTATAAAGCAAACCGCCTGGCGCTCCGCATTGGGGTATCCTCTGACAGGTAAAATATGAAGGCGTTTCTGAAGTTTTTTATAAGGTCCGGAATCCGTGCCGCGAACCTGGACATTTTCCAGCAATATGCGTAACACGGTCTTGTTTTCACGATTCAGTTTGACCAGTTCATGGCGCCGCACCCGCAGGTAAAGCCGGGGTAAAAGCGCACGCACCTTGATCCACTTTTTCAACCGTTCCCGTAACAGGCTTTCCGGCAAATCCCAGTAAAATTGGCAGTCTCCGGTGGTGCTAATCTTATATGTGTATTTTCTGGAATGAAGGGGCCGGCAACGCAGAGAGACAGTGCCGCTTTGTTCAGACGCTTCCAGGCAATAATTCTGACCGTAGACCAGCCAATCGAAGGTATCCAGGCAAGTTATGTCCCGTTGCTCCCCCGTAACCTCTTTCAGCTTGAGGTTGTCGATCAATGCCTCCTTTACTTTTTCAAGTGACAGGGATACGGGCATCGCATATTCAATTGTTATTGTGGTTGCCATAATGCACTGAGAAGCTAAACGCAAATACTGACTGATAGTTCACGCACTGATTGCCGTGCTGTTATTGTAGTTTTATGTTATGTTGCGCGGGCAGTATGATTGCGTTATTAGCCCGCTAATTATCATTTTTGGTATAATCATCAGCACTTTAACCATCTGACCTTACGGCATGAATCTTCTGGTCATTCTGTGCCAATAAAACCCCTCTACTGACGTTACTAACTCTGTCATAGTTTTTGATAAAAATAAAATGTTACAATTTTATGACAGCATTCTTGTGCAATGCTAAAAACAAATAAAATTCTCGTGTCCATCGAATCGCTACAGCTAGCGTTATACCCGGTATAAATAAAGCAAATCGAAAAGGTTGCGGGAGCGCGCCTACGGAATACTAAATTTATCAAGTAGGTACTTTGGCTCCTTGCGCAGCGTCAATAAAACGTCTGGTTTCGCTTCATCTTATGTAATTGCAGTATTTTGTATAAAACATGACCGCCAGGGCTGAATAACAATCCACATCCCTTTTCAACCAAAACGTTGTATCGCCAATTTCGTTCTGTATAAAATTCCCTAATAAATAGTCGGCAATGGCAGTATTATCTGGTTTTCATCTGTTTTCGTTAAATTCCAGGAACAACATGCCGATATTGAAGCATTTAGTAAAACAACTCCGACATGCTTATCGATCGGGGTAACCGGCTTTAGCAACATTGGCACACTATTACTGTTAAACAGCGCACAGTTTTCACCGGCCAGGCTACTATAATTAATCGATCCACTAATCTACTGAATACATTTACAAATTTAAAACTTCCGAGGCGCCCATGAAGCAATCACGAATATTTGGCGGTTTTGTCATTGTCATCGCTTTAACGCTGGTGGGTTATATCGCGTTTGCCAAGATCGGCTGGCAAAACCTGTTTGGCGGTAGCGGCGACATGCAGGCTGATGCCGGCCAGGACCGGGAAATTCTCACCTATGTACCGGCCGACACGCTGTTCTTTTTCGGTGGGCTGGAGCCGATGCCCTTTAAACATGCCACTGACATGATGGGAGCAGGTTCCGGCTGGCTGCAGCACGCCGATTGGTCAAAACAGTTGACCGATGAAGAAAAAGCAGCGATGCCGCCCGCGGCGAAAATGATTACCGGCCTGTTCAGTGAATACATGCAAACCATGAAACAGTCCGATAGCGCTGCCGCCAAACTGGGCGTGGGCCAACAAATCGATTCGGTGGCCTATTCTGTCGGTGTTATCCCGGTGATGCGCACTAAACTCGCGGATGCAGTAGCATTTACCGCATTTCTTGACCGCGCTGAGAAAAAAGTCGGTGTAAAAGCAGAGCAACAAAAAGCCGGTAACATCAACCTGCGTTATTACAGCTTTGATAAGCCGGACGCCGAGGAACCGTCGGATGTTGACTTGTTGATTGCAACCGGCGACCAGTTCGCCGTGTTCTCCATCGCCTCCAAAGTCGAGGGCGAAAAAGCCCGCCAGGTGATTTTAGGCAACGCGAAACCTGAACAATCGCTCGCAAATCTGACTACCCTGCAGGACATTAGAAACAAATACAATTTCCATCCAACTTACGTTAGCTACGTCAACCACAAGGAAATCATGAAGGGGCTGACCAGCGAAGGCGGTAATGAATTTGGCCGCATGCTGGATACCATTATAGATATGGCGGCAGCTACCGCGACGAAGGCCTCGGCACAAAGCGAAGGTGATATGGCTGGCGAGATGACTGAGCCTCCCGCAATGGCAACAGCGAAACCGGAAAACCCACTGGCCGCCATTCGCACCGACGCCTGCCGCAAGGAGCTAATGGCCATGGTCGAGTCCTGGCCGCAAACCGTCATTGGTTACACCAACCTGGACATGGACAGCAAACCCAAGGTCATGGAAGCCAGAATGGTGATCGAAAATACCGATCCGGCCTTCATGCAGGAGATGCAAAAAATTCGTGGTTTTATACCCGCGGTGTTACAGGACGTCAAACAAAATCCGGTGATGGGATTCGGCCTGGGTATCAATATCGATGCTCTCTCGCCGTTTATTGCCAAGGCCATCCAGGAATTCACTGCCAAGGACTATCAATGTGAATCCCTGGCGCAGGTCAAGCAAAGCCTGTTGCAATCCAATCCCGCCATGGCATTGGGAATGATGTCCGGCATGGTGGCCGGCGTCCAGGGTGTTTCCGCCATCATTATGGATATCGACGGCACCATGGATTTTGCCCAGCCGGGCATTCCGCCGGATGTAAAATCTCTGGACGCAATCATCACGATTTCCTCGTCCAATCCGCAGCAATTGCTGATGATGGCCGCTAACATGCAACCAGGCATGCCGCCGCTACAATTGCCGCCCGATGGTACTCCTATCGATTTTCCGGCGCCTCTGCCATTACCTAATGGAGCTCAGTTAAAGCTCGCTCTTAAGGGCAATCATATCGTGGCTTATGTGGGAGAGCAATCCGCCCAGCTGGCGGATCAGCTGGCTCAGGATAAACTGCAACCCAACGGCATGTTTGCTTTCAACATGGATTTCGGAAAGTACATGAAACTCATTACCACGGCAGCACAGGCTTCAGCAAACACCGATGATGCCAGCCAGGTTGCCATGACAGATCAGGACAAAGCCATGCTGGACGCCATGAGCAAAATCAATATGCAGCTGGTCGAATCCTTCGATATCGGCAAGGAAGGCATTGATTTTGGCGTCAAGATGACGATGGACGAGTAACGTTTTATTATGATGTAACCGCGGCAATCAATCATGGACGATTATTGCTGCGGGCTGCAGTTAACGTTCTGGATCGTCCCGGGAGAACCATTCCCTCCCCCGAACACCACTACAATATAGCGGCTGAAAGAAACAGCCAGTAGCGCCGCGGCAATTGAAACCGCGATCCGTCCGCCACCGTTCATCAGGTGCATCCAGTTAACGAGAAAGTTAGACGGCAACTCCCCCGGCGCCAGGTTAGCCAGTAACAGATCCCATATACTTCCGGCTATCACCATTGGGATGTCAACACACTCGACGAATATTAACATCAGGATAACAGCCACCGCGCGAATTGAGTATTCCAGCCACCGGCTGGCCGGCCAGCCCGCGGCAATACACAATATTATCAGTACGTGTTGACTGGCATGGCCGGCGAGCGTAGACGCGCTCAGCCTGAAACCCACCGGTAATATTTGATCACCCACCAATACCGGACTGGCGGTTTCAACAAAGAAATGAAAAAGCGTTTGACCATTATTTTCTTTCAAGAAAATGTCCTGCACATTCAGCGTTGGCTGCACCAATTCGATTACCCACTGATACAACGGTAACAATAATGTTCCATAAGCATCTTCAATTGACCAAACAACGGATAACAACGCGATGTAGACGACCAGAATCCGCGCCATCATCCTGGCCTGGTGGCCGTTAACCATAATGTTTATCCGTTTGGGAAGCGCGATTCGCCCAGTAAAGAAAATAGACAACTATCAACATCACGATAATGGTCGGTGCCGCCAAGGCGTGGGTAAAATGAAACAACGGCTGGTCATACAATAGCAAATAAAAAAGCGAGGTAATGCGAAGTTGATTGATTAAATAGACAAATACAATACCCAAAACCGCACCGGCCAGTTTGCGCCGCCAGGATGCCGGAAAGGCCAGTATCGCCGCTAGCAACAGAAATATGCTTTCAATTCCCTCACAGCCATTTAGTATCGACAAACGCGCCCGGTTGGAAACAATGCGGTGCTCATCGGCCCGGACGCCAAGCTGCGGTGAAAAATACTGAATGACAGCAGCACTGGTTTTGACCGTCACATCATCAACAACGAGTCTTTCAATCACCGTACCCCTGGCTAACGAGTAACAAACACTGAAGATACTGAAAAAAGCCAGAAACCAGCCAACAAACCTGAGCGGAACGGCTTTGGTTATGGAAAACGAAACGCCTGTATCGATTATTCCTTTCACAGCTTGCTCATAAAGTGAGTGGATGAATACACCAGATAGTAATTGTCATCTATTCGATCAGTCTGACCGCCCAGTTTTTCACTGTTGTGACAAATATCGCTCCCGCAACGCGGCAACTAATATTGCCATTACAATCATATTCCTGTCATACAGCGCCGGTAGATTCAATCACTTGTATTTGATGAATCCAACGATAACAAAAACAACAGCTTATGTTTATTCGTCTAGCAATTGCTACCAGACAACTTCCCTCTTACCTTGCCGCCAACTATCTGGTTCATTTGATGTTACTGATATGGGTAAGCAGTTCCGGTCCCGTCTTGGCTTCAGCGGCAATACCGGAAAACGCCATTGAAAGCTTGCTGACCAGGCAACCACAGGACTTGCTGATTGTCTATGAAGACAGTCTCATACAGCAGGAAGCACTGGCCAGGCGGCAGCAGTCAGGATTGCCGTTTGACAACGCTGAAATAACACACTGGAAAGCACAACGTTTTTCCCGCATCAAACAACGGGTGTTAGCCAGTTTCCGGCAGTTCCCGGCACACGTAATCCGAGACTTCAGCCACCTCCCGGTGAATGTGCTGCGTTTCCACGATATTAATGCGTTAACTGCGTTCAGCCGCCTGCCCGGTGTAAAGGCGATTTACGAAAACAGGCAATATTTTCCCGCCCTCAGTGAAAGCCTGCCGCTGGTCAAACAGCCGCAAAGTGCGGCGCATTTAAAAACCGGCCTGGATTCAACGATTGTGATTCTGGATAGCGGCGTGGATTACACCCATACGGCGTTTAACAGTTGCTCGGCGCCCGGCGTGCCCGTGAGTTGCAAGGTGGTTGCCGCGTTCGATGAAGCGCCGGACGATAGCAGCCTGGACAGTACCGGTCACGGCACTAATGTCAGCGGCATCGTTGTCGGTGTTGCGCCGGATGCCAAACTGGCGGTAATCGACATTTTTGACGGCAGCAGCACTGACTCCATTTTGCTTAACGCCGGTATCAACTGGGCTATCGCCAATCAGGCAACTTACAATATCGTGTCGCTAAACATGAGCCTCAGTGACGGGGGGCGCTATACCAGCCCCTGTGAGTCAGGCAATCCGTTGCTAACAGCTCTGAATAATGCCCGTGACGCGGGCATCCTGCCGGTTGCATCGTCGGGAAACAATGGTTATACCAATGGAATCTGTAACCCGGCTTGCACACCCGGTGTGGTTTCAGTAGGTGGCATTTATGACGCGAATGTGGGAACAGTGGGTTTTGGCAGTTGTACAGATAATACCACCACGGCGGATCAGCTGTTATGCGTGTCCAACAGCTCTGACTATCTTGATTTACTGGCGCCCGGCGCGCTTATCGTCGCCGCCGGCAGAACAGGGGGAGGCACGTCACAGGCTGCGCCCCATATAGCTGGTGCCATTGGCGTATTACGCGCCTCGTTTCCGCTGGAGACACTGGACGAAACACTCTACCGCCTCAGATCCAATGGCGTCGATATTCTGGATCAACGCAATGGCATTATCACTCCACGCCTGGATCTGCTGGCCGCACTGGGTTACCCGGAATCGTACCTGGACGCCGACATTCCCGTGTTACCGCCCTGGGCGTTGGCGGTTGCAACTGCAGGCTTGATTGGTTTCGCACTACGGAAACTGAAACAGAACACTGAACACTGACCGCCAACTGATCTGCCAACCTATGTATTACAGCATCGCGGTAACGCGGTAACGCGGTAACGCGGTAACGCGGTAACAATATATAACGGGTGCTAGGACACCTGCGAATAATTCGGCCGGTGATAGTCCAGGAATTTGTTCGATTGCTGCTGCCCCATATATCGTCGCAAGACTTTGGGGTCTGTCTGAACCAGATCCACCATGATCAGGCCGTCCAGGGCATCACTGAATTGGTCGTCAACGTTAAACCCGAGGATGGTCCCGCCCAGTTTCAGATATTGTTTTAACAAAATGGGCACGCCTTTGTCATCCCGTTCAAACTGGGACACCAGTTCGGATACATGATCAATATCCTGCAGCAAGGTAAAATCCGAGCGCTTCCAATGGCACTTACCCGCTTTTTTAAATGGCTTGCGGGGTTTAACGTAGCGCGCCAGCGCAGGATCATAGTTATTCATTTTCAGAAAATCCACCAGCAATTGTTGCGATACCGTTTCATAATCGTTGCTGATGGTCACCGGCCCGAACAGTACCCGGTAACGGGGTTTTTGCGCAACAAAATGGCCGATGCCTTTCCACAACAACATCAAGGGACTGAAATTGCGTTGATATTCCGGCCGGACAAAGGAACGTCCCAGCTCAATCGATGGATTAATTGAATCAAGAAACCGACGCTCATATTTAAACAACGAATAGCTGTACAATCCCTTCAAGCCGTACTCATCAACAATCTGGTCGGACAGTCCCATGCGGTAAGCACAAACCACTTCCCGGGTTGTTTCGTTCCACACAAACAAATGCAGATAATGATTATCGAACTGATCAAGATCCACCGATTTTCCGGTGCCTTCGCCAGTCAACCGAAACGCGGTTTCCCGCAATCGGCCGATTTCCAGCAGTATCCATGGGATCTGGTCTGCTTCGGCGTAATACACTTTTAGTTCCCCATTCTCCGTGAGACGCTGATCGCCCGGCAGGTTTTCCACTTCGGCAGCCAGCAGTCGATAATTTACCGGCTTCGCAATGGTGTCCATCCGGGTAGTAGCCGACTTATGACGCGTCTTTTGATTCAATGGCTCCGGTTTCGGGTGCGTTTTGAGGGTATAGGTACGAAAGCGCAGATATTCGGTCAGTTGCCTGTCATTATCAAACTGTTTGAGTTTCTGGAAGGCAATTGATTTTCCGATGCGTAAATCAATAATGGAATTCTGCTTGTTCAGAAACTGCCGCGGCAACATGACCGTGCGCAACCAGGGGCGCAGCAGTCCCAGTGTTTGAAACCATACGCTGTTCTTACCATGAAAATACACCGGCGTCACTGGCGCCTGTGTCAGGCGGACCATCCGGCCAATGGTGTCGTTCCATTGCGGATCAGTAATGCTACGCTGCGACGGCTGAAAATGGGAAACTTCTCCCGCCGGAAAAACCAGCAGCAACCCGCCATCGCGAACCCAGCTGACCGCCTTTCTGAGCGGGCCGACATTTCTGCTTCGGGATTGTTTACCCTCGAAAACATCCACGCCAAAAAACAATTCCTTTAGTTCGGGAATCCGCCCCAGGAATTCATTGGCAAGGATTCGAACATCATTGCGTATACCGAGCAGAATATGCGCCAGTATCATTCCTTCCAGGGCGCCAAAGGGGTGATTAGCAATGACGATCGCACCGCCTTTTTCAGGTATATTTGATGTATTGCCTTCGTGGACCCGGTAACGAATCTGCAATAAGTCGAAGACAATTTCCAGAAATTCACGGCTGGATCCGGCTGATGGCAGATCCTGGTAGGCTTGGTGCATCCTGGTCAGGCCCGTAATATCTTCCACAATGGATTCAATCGACCGGCCCAGTAACGGCACCCTGCCCATAGGCAAGGCGCCATTTAGGAGAAAAGGGCTGCTTATGGAGTGATTTTGTTGGCTCTGCTGTTTCATTAACTAACGCTTCCACTAAGATACAACTGGTTAACGTCAGCATAGAAACCGATCGTTACGAATAGGTGAAAGTTGTATTACATTGTTGTTACAACTGGTATTACAGCAAAGGCCGCGGACAAACACATAAAA
Organism: Gammaproteobacteria bacterium; assembly: GCA_050117455.1. GTDB lineage: Bacteria > Pseudomonadota > Gammaproteobacteria > SZUA-152 > SZUA-152 > JAKEGK01. Next base: position 17,502 of record JASFMT010000012.1, read on the forward strand.
AAATGGCCCGGAGGAATTGAATCGACCGGGCCTTTCTTTATTTTGAAGACTGCAAAAGTAGCGCTGGGTACTCAGGCGTTATTCAATGACTTCAGTATATTCGCCGCCTCGTCCTTACCACGGTACTTCATCTCGTTATCCGTGGCAATTTCCAGGTTTTCCCGCGCTTTTTGCTTGTCACCCTTGGAGTAGTAGGCCATCCCCAGATGGTAATGCAGCAACGGTTGCTTTGGGGACACCGATACGGCCTGTTCCAGGGTACTGATGGCCTGGTCATATTCACCGCTGTTATACAAAACCCATCCCACCGTATCCAGGTACGCGGGATTATCCGAAGACCGCAGTGGCTCAATGAGCTTTCTGGCCTTCTTCAGGCTATCGGTATCCTTTTTGTAGGTCGCCAGCAGCATGGCCATGTTGTTAGCCACGGAAAGCACTTCAGGATTCTTTTCATAAAGCGACTGATATTGCGCGATAGCCGCATCCGGTTTGCCTGTTTGTTCATAGAAATTTGCCAGGTCGTGTACCAGTTTTGGCGCGCTGTCCGTTTGCTGGATGCCCTGCTTGAATATGTCTTCGGCCGCCGTTAGATCGCCCTCGGCAATCATGACACTGGCGAGATTCCGGTAAGGGAAAAGATAGGCGGGCTGCATATCGATCGCAGCTTCAAACTCTTTTTTCGCCGCGGAAAGTTTTTTCTGGTTCAGTAAAACTTCACCCTTGATATTTTTGGCCACGACATTTTTAGTGTTGTGCTTTAACGCTTCATCGAGTTGTTTCAGCGCCAGTTCCGGCTTTTTCTGGCTGAGATACAGCTTCACCAGTACGGACAACGGTTCGATACTGTTAGGAGATTTTTCCAGCGCTTTTTTGTACTCGGCAATGCTGTTATTGATGCGTCCCAACGCCTGGTAACTAAGTCCGGCATAGTAATTACCCAATGCATCATCGGCGAAACGGTCCTTGTAACGGTTTGCCGTTTCGGATGCCTTTTCATAGTTTTTGAGCGCCAGTTGCGACTGCACCAGCGCACCCAATGCGCCTTTATGGTCTTCTTTCAAACCCAGCACCATTTTGTAGTAGTCAACGGCGGAAGCATAATCCCCCGTCCGGGCCGACAACTGCCCCAGGCGAAACAACGCGTCGGTGTCCTTGGGATTGACGCCAACGGCCCGCTTCAGGGTATCGATGGCAATGGGAATCTCGTTGTTTTGAATATGCGCCGCCGCCAGCTTTTTCATCACATCGGCATAATCCGGATTTTCCCGCAGCACCACCCGGAAGTCCGCGATAGCCGTTTGTGGATCTCTCTGTATAAGTGCAATGTTGCCCCTTATGGCCAGGGCCTGCACGTCACTGGCATTTTCCTCCAGCACTTCACTGACATACTTCATGGCCTCGTCGTATTTTTTGTTATCCGCGAGATAAAGTGCGATTTTATTTCTTGCCCTTAAACCATCCGGATTGATGCCATCTTTTTCAATAATTTTCTTGTAAATCCCAACCGCTTCGTCCCGCCGGTCGTTCTGTTCGTATAGTTGGGCAAGCCCGAATTGCAGGGGATACAAATCTGGATTTTTTTCTATAAAAGCGTTGAGCTGATGTTCCGCCTTTTCAACCGATTCGGTGTGATACAGGAAATCCACGTAGTCCAGCTTGGGTGCCGCCGCTTCAGGCGCTTTCGCCATGGACGCTTCCAGCACCGATTTGGCCTCGCCGTAACGCTTTAAACTCGCATAATATGTCGCAAGTTGTTTACGGATACTTAAATCATCCGGCTTAATGGCAATAATCTGTTTAATATAGTCAATCGCCTTGTCGCTATCCTTAACGGACATATAGTATTTCACCAGCTCGGCCCGCAACCCCACATGGGATGGATTTTTTTCGGCGGCGGTTTTCATCAACTTGACCCCTTCTTCCAGGTCATTGGACTTGGCGTGGACGGCCGCCATAATCATGGTGGCTTCCGGGCTGTTGGGACTTAGTTCCAGCGCTTTCGTTGCGAATTCTTCCGCTTTCTTCAAATCGGATTGACGCAGACTGACGGTGCCATTGGCTACCAGCACTTCCGGGTTTTCCGGGGCCAGCTGCAGGGCTTTTTGCGCATTTTCTTCCGCCGATGCCATTTCACCGGCACCCAAGTAAATCAGCGCAAGATCCTTCAGCGCGGCAACATGATCCGGTTGCGCTTCAATCACCGCCTTGTAGTGCTGATGGGCCTTGCCGTACTGCTTGTTTTTCTCAAGCACTTTGCCCATGGAGTACAAAGCGTCGACGTTTTTTGGATCAATCTGCAAAACGTTTTTGAATTCAACCCGGGCCTTTTCCAGATCATTTTTGTTCATGTATTCCTGGCCCTTGCTGTAATGCTCCGCAATGCGGTCCTCCTTACTGCCACATGCGCTGATCAACAAACCCAGTGAAGTTAACACGATCATTGTCTTCAAATATTTCATCTTATTACCCTGTTCGTTACTATTAATTTAACTTCTCGTCTACTTGTAACTGTTTAAAAAATATTACTCTCTATATGAAAGCTTTCAATACAAAAACCACCAGGATGATACAGGTGATCGCGCTCACCAGATGCTCCTTGTTGCGAGCTACAATATGGCTCAACACGAACTCAACGGCATAGTACAACACCAGCAAGTGCGCAACGGCGCCACCAAGGTTTTCACTAAATGCCATCCCGGGCAAATTCGGAATCAGAAATACGCTAAACAGCACCAGAAAATCCAGCGGCGTCAGTTTGAAGGTTTTGTTTCCGGAAAAGCCAAAACCGGCGGTAATGATAAGAGCCAGCAGGATAATGTAGAAATTCACCAGCTCCCGGCCAAGATCCGGCAAATAAGGATCGGCATAACCCAGGTAAACAATCAGGGTACAAATCACATAGAGATTGATTCGTTCCGGTAAGCCGGTTTTCTGATTTGCGGAAGTGGAATTAGGCGCAACAGTTTTAATAAAGATAGTACCGGCCACCAACAATGCCGCCAGGATTCCGATGTCTTTTGAAACGGAATGTACACTGACGGCGTTCGCCAACAGAAAAGCCGGCAGCGTGAGCACCACGAACAGAAACATCCATTCAAACAACTTCTGGTCCAGCGGATAACCGCGGAAAATCCTTTGTGTTGCACTGCCTATGAGCTTCCACGTGTGGTGTTCCTGTTTC